>CAZMKY010000068.1:0-10947 GCA_964566835.1 uncultured Rhodobacterales bacterium | reverse complement strand
AGACAACTTGGCTTGCCGGTTCTGATGATAGACCGCCCCGCCATGCCAGATCGCCCAGTGGCACACAGCGTGCAGACGGTTTTGGACTGGCTCGGTCATTCCGGCACCGATCTGGGCGTGTAGACGATCGGGGCACCTGATCGTTCGATGACCCGCGTACTGGAATTGCCGACAAGGACAACGGTTTTCATGTCCGCCATTTCGGGTTCGCAGTCTTGCAGCGGAACAATCCTTAACGTCTCATCTTGCCGCGACACGGATCTGGCAAAGATGACAGGTCGGTTGTCTCCGCATGCTGCCTTCAAGACATTCAGCGCCTTGCCAAATCCCTCGGGTCGCGACTTCGACCTTGGGTTGTAGAACGCCATTGCGAAATCCGCTTCAGCGGCCAGCTTCAGACGCTTTTCGATCAGCGCCCACGGCTTCAGGTTGTCGCTCAGATTGATGGCACAGAAATCATGACCGAGTGGCGCGCCAGCACGGGCTGATGCGGCGAGCATGGCGGTGATGCCCGGCAGGACCTCGATATCCAGCTCGCGCCAAGTGGGCTCCCCGTCTTCGACGGCTTCAAAAACAGCGGAAGCCATGGCGAAAACACCCGGATCGCCTGAAGAGACGACGACAACACGCTTGCCGTCCGACGCCATTTTCAACGCATGACGCGAACGATCGATCTCGACGCGGTTGTCACTGGCGTGCAGCGTCAGGCCCGGGCGTTCGGCAATGCGCGCTACATAAGGGATATAGCCGACGACGTCCGTCGCTTCTGCCAGTGCTTTTGTCACCTCCGGCGTGACCAAATCGTCATTGCCCGGTCCCAAGCCAACGATGGTCAACTTGCCCGTCATGGCCGGCGCCCCTGCCCGTGCACGACCACGATCGAAAAGTATGGCGTTACTCTTCCGTCCGCGTCGGACAGCTTCTGCACGGTCTGGTTCGGCATCGAGGCGAACTCGATCAACCACGCATCGTCAAAGCGTCCCGACGATTGCAACGCGCTTCTGACCTTATCGATGTTGCGACCGATCTTCATCACGACCAAGGCATCCGTGTCCGCCATCCGACGGCTCAGTTCAGCTTCGGGAAGTGTTCCCATCAGAACTGTCAGGACATCGTCGCCCCACGTGATCGGCGCGCCGGTTGCGGTCCATGCAGCCGACATCCCCGTGATCGCAGGGACGACTTCAACCGGCACCTTGTCCACCAGCCGCGTATAAAGATGCATGAAAGATCCATAGAAAAACGGATCCCCTTCGCAGAGCACGACCACATCTTTCCCGCCTTGCACCAAGATCTCCAGGTGGGCCGTACACTCCGCGTAAAAGCGCGACAAAATCTCTTTATATCGCGGATCTTCGAACGGGATTTCCGTCGTCACAGGGTATTCCATCGGAAACTCGATAACGCTGTCCGATAGGATACCCTCGACGATGCGCCGCGATTGTCCCGGGCGCCCGGCCTTCCTGAAGTAGGCAACGTGGTGTGCGCTCCGCACCAATCGGTCTGCCCTGACGCTCATCAGGTCGACATCGCCCGGACCAAGACCCACGCCGTAAATCGTGCCTGTCGCGGTCATTCTGCGCGGCTCGCAATAGCGTTGATGGCTGCGACTGTTATGGCGCTGCCCCCAAGACGCCCTTCAACGATGCAACATGGCACAGGCTGTGCGTCCCAAAGGGCGTCTTTGCTTTCCATGGCACCGACAAAGCCCACCGGACACCCAATGATCGCTGCGGGGCGTGGGCAGTCTGGATCCTCGAGCATATTCAGCAGGTGGAAGAGCGCGGTCGGGGCATTCCCGATCGCGACCAAAGCGCCTTCCAGATGGGGACGCCAAAGCTCCAAAGCCGCTGCGGAGCGCGTGTTGGACATCTCTGCCGCCAACTCACGGACCCCCTCGTCATGCAATGTGCAGATCACGCGATTGTCGGCCGGCAGTCGGGGCCGTGTGACACCTTCGGACACCATGCGCGCATCACAAAGGATGGGCGCACCGTCTTCCAATGCTGCGCGCGCTGCCGTGGCGAATTCCGGCGAAAAGCGGACGAACTTCTCAAGCCCAACCATACCGGCGGCATGGATCATGCGGACGGCAATCGGTTCCTCGTCCCTGGAAAATCGATCCAGCTCCGCTTCGGCACGAATGGTCGCGAAGGATTGCTTGTAGATGGCCGCTCCGTTGGTCTCGTAGGTGTATTTCATATCAGGTCTTGCAGTGTTTTCGCGACGTCGTGCGCCTCAATGGAAGTGCGTAACGGGTCATCGTTGGCCCGGCCGGATTTCACAAGATCAAAACGACCATTTCGACCAACCAGTGTCAGGTCGGCGCTTCCGGGATGCGCGCACCCCTTGGCACAGCCCGAGACGTGAAGATTTCCCTTGGTTATTCCCGCAAGTCGCCGTGCAAGATCTCGCGTCTCAACCGTGGCCTGCGGGCAAAGCGGTGCGCCGGGGCAAGCTTCGACGGCCAGAATTGGATCCGTATCTTCCAGAACGATATCGGGATCCGATAGCGAGCTTGCGCCTTCGATCAACATCCGGCGCGCGGGTGCAAACCTGAAGCCAGTTACACCGCTTCCGCCTGCGAGACGCCCAAGAGCATCGGACGACAGCGCCCCAAACGGGACACCAACCATTATTCCGATCGCGGATGGACCAAGCAAAAGGTTCGCAGCTTCCGTCCGTCGCTTTGTGTCCGTGAACCGTTCCGGCACCTTTGCGCCCGCGACGACTTTGGCCATTCTCTTGTCGTCACCTCGAACATCGGCAAACCAATGTGCCAGTCGAATGACCGTCTCGCCAACATCCTCTTCCTCGACCGCCAAACCCTCGCTGTGTCCGTCTGCGAGGACCAAGATCTTGCCCTCTTCAACGCGCTCAAGCCTGATATCAGCCGACGCGTCGCGCAGTACAGGATATCGTCCGGTATCAACAACGAACCCAAACTTGGCAGGCAGTGCTGGCAGTTGTTGCCAGATTTCATTGAGCCGATTGGCCACGCGATCCGTCAGACCGCCAATTCGCCAAAAGGGCTGCACGATCACGTTGCGCTTTGCGTCTGTGTCTGCGTCTGGATCGATAAGTGACAATCCCAAAAGACCCGCCAATAGGGCGTCGTGATCTTCAGGTCGGACCCCGCGGAGTTGCAAGTTCGCGCGGCTGGTCAATTCAACCGAACCGTTCCCGAACTGATCCGCCAATTCGGCCAACCCGGTCGCTTGATCTCTTGTGATACGAGACGACGGCGGCTTGACGCGGACCACGAGACCATCGCCCGACATCATCGGCCTGTATGCGCTTGGGCACCAGCCGCGGGTCAATGGCGCCGTCATTCCGCCGCTTCCATTCGTGCGCGGACAGAGTTGCTGCGCGTGTGCCAAAGACCGGCATCCAAAAGCTCTTGGAAGCGGGCCTGCATGGCGGCATGTGCACCCGGGTTTGCATCTGCCAGAAATGTGTTCGTCGTCGCGTCCCCCAGCGTAGCGTCATAGTAGAGATCAAAGAGATGGGGAGAGACCGCACCGGCCAGATGCGCGAACGCGGCCATGTGATCCAACGTTGACGCAATATGCGCCGCCCCCTGAAAGCCGTGTCGTTGCATCCCAGCGATCCAGTTCGGGTTGACCGCCCGCGCCAGAACAACACGCGCGACCTCTTCCGAAAGAGGTCTGGCGCGCGGATCGTCGGGACGCGTGGCGTCCAGATGATAAAGGGTCGCCGCGCCGCCAGTAATGGCTTGTGCAGCAGCGAATCCAGCTTCATGCGCGGCGTAGTCCGACGCCATCAAAAGATCGGTCTCAGGCAGGTCCTGAAGGTGCACAAATGCGTCTGCTTGTCCGACCCGCGCGCGAATGCCTTCTTCATCCAACGTGCTGGCATCGCCGTCGATGGCCCATGCGGATGCCTTCAACCACGCTTTACCGGCAGCGCGGCGCGCTTCCGGCGTGAATGTCTCTGACAGATGCCCCATGCCCAGACCAAAGCTTCCCGGCGCAGGTCCATAAACACGGGCGCTATTCGCGGCTGACACGAAGGGGTTGAAGTCTTCGGCCTCGTCCCTTTTCGCCAATGCCCTGACGGCTTGGGAGAAAAGTGCGGACAGCGTCGGGAACACGTCACGGAATAGGCCCGAGATCCGAAGCGTAACGTCGATCCGAGGGCGGGACAGCTCTGCGATCGGGATGATTTCTATGCCTGAGACCCTCTCTGATCCCGCATCCCATACCGGTCGGACGCCCAGAAGATGCAGTGCCATCGCAAATTCTTCGCCCGCAGTCCGCATGGTGGCCGATCCCCAAAGGTCGACAACCAATCCTTTCGGCCAATCGCCTTCATCCTGAAGATGACGTCGCACGAGTTCGTCTGCCAGTATGACGCCTTGTGCATAGGCCGCCCGTGTCGGGACCGAACGGGGGTCAGTGGTGAACATGTTGCGCCCGGTCGGAAGGACATCGGTCCGCCCACGATAAGGGGATCCAGAAGGTCCCGGTTCAATCCGCTTGCCGGCAAGTGCAGTCAAAAGAGATTGCCGTTCAGCTTTCGCCGACGGCCCAACACTGAAGGACGTGTTTGCGGGGCCTTCCTGCCCCCAGATGTGCAAGCCATCGCCGAACTGGCTTTCTTTGATGTCACAGACAAAGCGGTCAATTCGGGTGATCGCTTCAGCGCTGCAAGACCCGTCTTCCAAACCTAGATCCTGTTCAACTCCGATGGCCTGTGCTTCCGCGCGAATATCGGACTGCAACCGGTCGCGCCGTTTTGGGTCAAGTCCGTCAGCGTTTGAAAACTCGTCCAACAGACTTTCCAGACGCAGCAATTTGTCTGGTGTCTCACTGTTCCTCTGCGGCGGTGGAACATGGCCCAAGGTCACGGCACCAATCCGTCTTTTGGCCTGTGCGGCCTCGCCGGGATCGTTGACGATGAAAGGATAAATGACCGGCGTGTCTCCGATCAGGGCCTCGGGCCAACATGCGTCAGACAAGGCGACTGATTTCCCGGGCAACCATTCCAACGTGCCGTGCGCGCCAATATGGACAAGCGCATCAATTCGGTCGGTGAGCCAAAGATAGAAGGCCACATAGCTGTGACGCGGTGTGCGTGACAGATCGTGGTAGTCGTCATCGCGGCTGTTTGGAATGCCCCGTTCGGGCTGCAGCGCGACAATTGCGGACCCGTGCTCTGCCGCCTTGAACTGGAACGCCCCGTCTTCGACCAGAACGTCGTCTTCCGGCGCGCCCCAGGCCTTTGCCAGGTCCTCCTGAAGGCTCCGCGGCAATTGACCAAGAGCGGTCTCATAGTCGGCCAGCGACCATTTGATCCGGGCTGTCTCAAAATCATCCGTCAGCGTCTCTGTCCCGGATGGCACGGCATAGCCGGCATCGGCCAGATCTCGAAGCATTGCCGCAGCGGATGCAGGCGCGTCCAAGCCTACGGCATGACCCGCGTTCCAATTCTTCCCCGGGTATGTCGACAACACCAAGGCCACGCGCTTTTTCGCAACCTCGGTCTTGGCGAGCGTCAACCAGCCTTCGATACGATCGATGATCGCGTCGATGCGTTCCGGGTGTGCCCTGTGAGAGAAGCGCGAATACTCCAGATCAGCGTCCCGCTTTCCGGGTTCCTTGAACGAGGCCACGCCCGCCAGTAGCCGCCCATCGACTTCTGGCAAGACGACATGCATCGCCAAATCCGCAGGAGACAGGCCTCTCTCTGCTTCGGACCATGCCTTTTCCGTGGAAGTCGCCAATGCCACCTGAAAGACAGGCACACCGCCCGCGTCCAAAGGCGACGTACCGTCGGCCCCTTTGCCACTGAACGAGGTCGCATTGACGATGACATCCGGCTGGTAAGCCTGAACCTGCCGCTTCAGCCATGCCGCGGCTTCCGGCGCTTTGAGGGATGGCGCGAAGAGTGCTCGAACCCTGTGACCCCGGGCCGTCGCTTGCCGGAACAGGGCTTCAATCGGGCCAAGGTCCGCCGAGACCAAGTAAGACCGGTAGAACACGATCAGAACGCGCGACCGACCCTCATCTTCGCGACCAAGATCAAGGAGCGGGCAACACGAACCTTCGTCGGGATCCCAAGCGCCAACGACCGGCATCACCTTCGATCCACGAACCGGACCTGCATAAAGACCTGCCGCCAAAGACATCTGAGCCAGGACCGCTTGTGCAGCGACGGCGCCACCATTGTCGCAAAGATCGGACAAGCGTCGCAGCGTGGAGACCGGAAGCGTCGATTGCGCGTCCAGCATGGGATCTGCCCGTCCGTCTGCGGGCAAAACGGCCAGTGCAATGCCCTTCTCTTCCGCCAACGCCCTGACTTGCTGAAGCCCATAGGACCAATAGGCCATGCCGCCGATCAAGCGGATCAGGATGCCCTTCGCACCGGCCAGCGTGTTCTCAACATATGTGTCGATGGACAGGGGGTGCTTAAGGGCAACAAGATTTGCCAGCCGCAAGCTCGGCATTTTCCCATCCGGTCCGCCGCCCCGCCGCCATCCCTCTGCAAAGGCACCAAGATCGCTGTCGGAGAACGAAAGCACGACAAGATCTGCAGGGCTTTGCCCCAGATCCGTCGGCGTCTCGGTTTCTTCGAGGCCGTGGCTTTCGCGGAAGATGACGTGCATCGCAAGTTATTCTGCGGCTTCGACCTCGACCGCGCCAAGAACGGCACGAATGGCGGCTGTGTTGATGTCGTCATGTTCTGCAATGACAACCAGACGACCGGCCCGCGCTTCCCCCGGCGCCCAGGGTCGGTCGAATTGGTGGCGCACTCGCGCACCAACAGCCTGAACCAGAAGGCGCATCGGCTTTCCCTGAACCGCGGCATAGCCTTTGACGCGCAGAATGTTCTGATCGTTGGCCAGCGTCTCAATGGCTTTCACGAGATCTTCCGGCGACACCAGTTCAGGGATGTCTACGACGATGCTGTCGAAGTCTTCGTGGTCGTGGTCGTGCGGATCATCGTGATGCGACGGACGAGCGTCCATGTCGTCTTCTGCCGCCGCTTCCAGACCAAGAATGACACGTGGGTCAACCTCGCCCTCGGCCACTTCGACGACGGGCAAAGGACGTGGCGCCTCAGCTGCTATGATCTCCTTCGCGCGGGCGACACCCTCTGCGCCCGCCAGATCGGGCTTGGTCAGCAAAATGATGTCGGCGCAGGAAATCTGATCTTCAAACACCTCGGACAATGGTGTCTCGTGATCGAGGCTCTCATCCGCCAAACGTTGCGCATCCACGGCGGCAACATCGGGTGCAAACCGTCCTGCAGCCACGGCTTCGGCATCAGCCAGTGCAATCACGCCGTCAACAGTGATCTTGGACCGGATATCTGGCCAGTCGAATGCCTTCAAAAGCGGCTTTGGCAAAGCAAGGCCGGAAGTTTCGATCAGGATGTGATCGGGGCGCGGCTCCAAAGCCATCAAGGCCTCGATCGTCGGGATGAAATCATCCGCGACGGTGCAGCAGATACATCCATTGGCAAGTTCCATGATGTTTTCCGCCGGACAATCGGGGATGGCACAAGATTTCAGGATCTCACCGTCGACACCGACATCGCCAAATTCGTTCACCACGATGGCCAAGCGCTTGCCGCCCGGATTTTGCATCAGATGACGGATCAACGTGGTCTTGCCCGACCCCAGAAAGCCAGTGATCACCGTGACCGGCAGTTTCGACAGATTATCCATTTTCGCTCTCCAGATTTGGCGCGGCAAATACGACCGGCGGCACGCGCGCGACGCAGTTGCGTTTAAAGTGTTCAGGACGCTGGCGCCACGGGATCAGGCCGTCAGAGCTTGCATGGTAAAGCCTCGCCCCTTCGACCAGCATGTCTGCTTGCGACACCTCGTCGACATTCCCGAACACGTAGGTCCAACGATCACCCCCGCGCAAAGCAACGGTGCAGCCGTGATCGCAGTTTTGCAGGCATTCAACGGCGCGCAAGGTCACGCCTTCGGGCATGTCCTTGGCGGCAAGGGAATCGTAAAGCATATGGCCTGGACGACGCGCATCTTCTGGCACCTCGCGCTGTCCGCGGCACTTGATGCAGACCAGCAATTCTGTTGGCGCGCTCTGATCGCCCATAGCTTCATTCCGTCCCTGTCGGCATCGAAGTAAAGTGGGGTCAGGGGACGCAGCAGTTTGCCTTACGTCCAGTCCCGACACCGGCACACCCCGTCCGATTTCGTTCATCTCGGCGTTGGCAGGTCTCCCGGCTTGCGGATCTCGGTCGGACTTTCCATTCGGAAAGCCGTCCCATCGGTGCGTCCCGCCTTCCCGGCATATGCCAGTGGCCTTGGACGCCCTTTCCGGTCACGGTCGCGGGGGCGGCTGTACTTGGCGCCATCCGGCGCTGCACATTCCCTTTTCACCTGTTGACACAGGCACCAACTCAGAGCGACATGATCCGCTCTGACAGGGCTTGTCAAGCAAGGGATCGGGGTCATGAGCAGCGACGAAAACGAACGCCACAACGAAAAAATGCGCAAGATCAAGGCCGCGCGTGACAAGATGATGGAAAGCAAGACCGAAGAAAAAGGTCTGATCATCGTCCACACCGGTCCAGGCAAGGGCAAATCATCTTCCGGCTTCGGCATGATCATGCGCTGTATCGCGCACGGAATGCCCTCTGTCGTGGTTCAGTTTATCAAGGGAACTTGGGTCACCGGCGAAGCCGAGCTTCTGAAGACCCGCTTCGCGGAAGAGTGCAAATTCTTCATCTCAGGCGAAGGTTTCACTTGGGAAACGCAGGACCGGGAACGCGACATCGCGGCCGCGCAACGCGGCTGGGACATTGCGAAGGAACAGATCCGCGATCCGAACAACCGCTTCGTTCTGCTGGATGAGATCAACATCGCACTCCGTTACGATTACCTCGATATAGATGAAGTCGTGGACTTCCTCCTGACCGAAAAACCCTACATGACCCACGTCTGCCTCACCGGTCGCAACGCCAAGCCCGAGCTTATCGAAGCCGCCGATCTGGTGACGGAAATGACCCTGTTGAAGCACCCCTTCCGAGATGGGATCAAAGCGCAGAAAGGCGTTGAGTTCTGACATGACACGCGCCGTCATGATCCAAGGCACGGGGTCCAATGTCGGCAAATCGCTGCTGGTCGCCGGCCTTTGTCGGGCCGCACGCAACCGCGGCTTGTCCGTTGCGCCGTTCAAGCCACAGAACATGTCGAACAACGCTGCAGTCACATCCGATGGCGGCGAGATCGGACGCGCACAAGCCTTGCAGGCTCTTGCCGCGGGACTGCGCCCGCACACCGATATGAACCCTGTCCTCTTGAAGCCGGAAACGGACATCGGCTCGCAGGTGGTGGTGCACGGAAAACGTCTGACGACCGTCAAAGCCAAGGACTACGCCGCCCTGAAGCCCACGCTGATGGCGTCCGTGCTTGAAAGCTTTGAGCGATTAAAGGCCCAACATGATCTCGTCATCGTCGAAGGCGCGGGCAGCCCGGCAGAGATCAACCTAAGAGACGGCGATATTGCCAATATGGGCTTCGCCGTCGCGGCCAATGTTCCAGTTGTTCTTTGCGGTGATATTGATCGGGGAGGCGTAATCGCCCAGATCGTCGGAACGCAAAACGTTATCTCCGGAACGGACAGTTCTCAAATTAAAGCGTTTTTAATCAATAAATTTCGAGGCGATCCTGATCTATTTTCTGAAGGCTACGCCGAGATTGAAAGACGTACGGGCTGGGCTGGCCTTGGCGTTGCGACGTGGTTCCCCGAGGCGTGGCGCCTGCCGGCCGAGGACGCACTGGATATCGCGGCCTCACCCAATGCTGGACCTTACCACGTCGTTTGCCTCAAACTCTCTCGTATCGCGAACTTCGACGACCTTGATCCTCTTGCGCAAGAGCCAGGCGTCCAAGTCACGATGCTGAACCCCGGCGAAGCCATTCCTGGCGATGCCGACCTCGTGATCCTCCCCGGCTCAAAATCGACGCGAGGGGAGCTCGACTTCATGGCGGCGCAAGGCTGGGACATTGACCTCTTGGCGCATCACCGTCGCGGGGGGCAGATCCTTGGCATTTGCGGCGGCTACCAAATGCTGGGCCAGGTCGTCTCTGACCCGGATGGGATAGAAGGACCAGCGGGCGATACCAAAGGCCTAGGACTGCTTGATATTCAAACTGTTATGAGCGGAAATAAAACCCTGACAGAAGTCGACGCACATCATGCCGGGCTGGATGTCAGCTTCACCGGGTACGAGATCCACATCGGCCAAACGACGGGCCCGGATTGCGCACGCCCCTTTGCCACAATTAACGGGATGCCAGACGGCGCAGTCAGTCCAAATGGAAAGGTACAAGGCAGCTACCTGCACGGCATGTTCCGGGACGACGCATTTCGAAGCGCGTGGCTGACGTCATCTGGGGCAAGCCCTTCTGATCTTGCATATGACGCCGTTGTCGATACCACACTCGACACACTTGCCGCACACTTGGAAAAGCACCTTGACGTTTCTAGGCTTCTTAAGATTGCCCAATAGAATCTTGTAAGTTATGAGAAAATGCATTTTCCAACTGGGTCCACGCCGTAGGCCGGGGCAGGCCAAGTCGAATCCACGTCTCTGAGTAAGAGAATATGCGGGACCAGATGTGGTGACGCGCCAAATGGCCTTGAGCCTGTCTTGCGTCAGGCGTCTCGTAAGTTCTGAAGAGTCCGGTGCCTCCCACCAGTCGCCAACCCGCGCCGCGCGCCAACGCGTCCAATCGTGCGGCATCTTCCTGGAGACGCCTCCGCGCGACATCCTGCCACTCAACATCGCGAAAAGCCCGTGTCGCGATCTCGATCGCAGGCCCGGAGACAGGCCACGGTCCCGCATTCTCTGCAAGCCGATCGGCAAGCGCGCCTGCCGAGATGGCAAAGCCAAGGCGCAGTCCAGCGAGACCATAGAACTTCCCAAAAGATCGCATAATAACAA
>CAZMKY010000067.1:0-6886 GCA_964566835.1 uncultured Rhodobacterales bacterium | reverse complement strand
TTCATCATCAAAGGTGACTACGCCCCTGAGGTCCTACACCACGTCTATGACAGCTTGATGGTACGCGCCAACGACGAGCCGGACGCGGTCTATGGCCTGATCGCAGATACGATCGAGTACCCTGACGACCTGTCCTATATCGCGTTCAACATGCGGCCAGAGGCCCTGTTTCACGATGGCTCTCCGGTGGAGGCTTCTGACGTCGTCTTCACTATCAAATCCTTCCAGTCTGAGGGCCATCCTTACTACCGGAACCTTCTGGCGAATGTCGAAGACGTCGTCGCGGAAGGGTCGCACCGTGTCCGTTTTGAGCTGGCCGATGGTGTGGGCAGCAGCTTTCCGGCCGACATAGCTGTTCTGCCGGTCTTGCCGGAGCACTTCTATGATGAGAACCCGTTCACCGAGACGTGGATGACACCGCCCATGGGATCCGGCCCCTATCAGGTCGAAAGCGTCGACGCCCCGCGCACAGTGCGCTTCTGCCGGACACCCGACTATTGGGCCAGTGATCTTCCGGTTAACGCAGGCAAGAACAACTTCGACTGTTTTGCCTACGAATACTTCGCGGATGAGACAGTCGGATTGGAGGCCTTCTCGGCTGGCGAATACCTTTACCGCGTCGAGTATCGTTCGGCATCTTGGGCCACTGGCTATGACTTCCCGGCTGCACGGAACGGGTGGGTCAAGAAGATGGAACTGCCCGATGGCCGGCCCGCGAACGCACAGGGCATTTGGTTCAATCTCAGACGCCCCGCCCTTCAAGACATCCGGGTCCGTCAGGCACTGGAGTACGCCTTCAACTTCGAATGGACGAACGAGTCACTGTTCTACGGAGCCTACGCCCGAAACGACAGTTTCTTCGAGAACACGAGCATGGAGGCGGAAGGTTTACCGCAAGGGGCAGAACTTGATTTGTTGGAGCCCTTCCGCGATCAACTTCCGGCCTCGGTTTTCGAGGC
The DNA here is from genome assembly GCA_964566835.1 of uncultured Rhodobacterales bacterium. Lineage (GTDB taxonomy): Bacteria > Pseudomonadota > Alphaproteobacteria > Rhodobacterales > Rhodobacteraceae > CAZMKY01. Next base: position 5,927 of record CAZMKY010000067.1, on the reverse strand, counting down.
CGCGCCGCATGTTCCGTATGCAGGCATACCGACTCTGCGCGACCGGTCAGCACTTCGAACGGCGGGGCGGCTTTTGGACGACGCCGGCTGGACGGTAGGCGACGATGGAAAGCGCCGGAATGCGTCAGGCGAACCTTTGACCCTGGATTTGCCGGAAGACGGTCGCGGGATGGAACGCGTGCTGATCCCCTTTGCCGAGACCGCGCAAGCGATTGGCGTGGACTTGCAGATCAACATGATGGACCCCACGACCCAAGCCGAGCGTCGCCGTCAGTTTGACTACGACCTTGTCGTCGGTGCGTGGGGGGTGAAGGTGACCCCGGGCGCGGAACTCCGGGCGTTCTATGGATCCAGAGCGGCGGATGCCGAAGGCTCCAACAACCTCAGCGGCTTGTCCGACCCCGTGGTCGACGCTCTTATCGAGGCCGCGGTCGTCGCCACGAACCGGGAAGACCTTGAAGTCGCCACGCGTGCGCTGGACCGCGTCCTCCGCGCCAAACACATCTGGGTGCCTCAGTGGCATTCCGGCAAGCACCGTGTGGCGGTTTGGGATATCTTCGGCATTCCGGAGACCCCCGCCCCTTACGATTTCCTTCGGAACATCGAGTTCTGGTGGCTGGATGATGCGAAAGAGACTGCTTTGAAGGAAGCAGGCGCGCTCTGAGGCGGGACCAACTCACCTGGTGAGAGTTGACGTCAAGAAGGGCGTCGGCTCAGCCAATCCAGTGCGAGGTGGATCAAACCATGCTTGGGTGCATTGCTTGGCCACTCTGCGAAAACGTCAATGGAACCCAGATCCCAGTCCGCAAGGACCTGCTGTAGATTGTCGGCCGTCCCGCTTTGATTGAGAAGGAATTCCGGCAGCGTGGCCAGCCCGGCGCCAGCGCGTGCAAGTCGGCACAATGCTTGCGCATCATTGGCGTGGATGCGTGCCGTGGGCTTTATGCTGATGGCAGCCTCACCCTCTTTCTGAAACCTTATTGGCACGCTCTGCACCGGGGTCAGCGTCAGCCAATCCCAACTGTTTAGGTCCGTCGGCGCTTCTGGTGTCGCGCGGTTTGCTAAGTATGCACTTGATGCAACCAAATTTCGCCGGACCGAGAACAGCTTCCGCGATGTGGCAGAGTTCCTTGCGTTGGGTTGCATACGGATGGCGATGTCGAAGCCATCATCGATAAGAGCGCGCCTGGTGTCCGAAAAATCCAGGATCAGCCTGATGCGGGAGTGCTTGATCGAAAATGCCGCAATCCGTTCCACCAAAGGGGACTGTGAAAGGACCGAAGGAAGCGTGATCCGCAATTCTCCGCTTGGTGCCTTGGATGTGGCAGAAAGATCGACAAGTTCATCTTCCACAGCCTCAAGCATCTTTCGCGCTGCGGCGAGCAACCGCGTGCCCTCTGCCGTAAGGGTCAGCTTGCGCGTCGAGCGATAGATCAGTGCAACACCGAGATGTTCCTCAAGCTGAGAAACATGGTGACTGACCACGGAAGCCGACATGCGAAGCTCGCGCGCTGCGCCCCGGAAAGATCCGTGGTCAATGACTTTTGCGAAGATCGCCAACTGCCGAAGCCGGTCAATCATAGTATAATAAATCCGAACAGTTACTTTTATTTATTCTGCCTTATTAAATTATCTAAGCTTGTCCAAGTAGTCTCTATGGCGGCCAATTCCCGTGCTGCCTCTCGTATTTCCAACCAGGAGACACCCCAATGACCGCAATTCGAAAGACACTTTTGGCGACTTCGCTGGCCTTCTTGGCAACGGCTGCATCTGCCGATGACAAAACCACGGTGCAGACCTTCTACGACTTGCTGAGCAATCCCGGATCAGAGGATCTGACCGCGTCCTTCCTTGAAGTGACCGCGGCCGACTGGGAAAGCATTGGCAACTACTCTGGCGACAACAAGTCTCGCGAAGCTTTTGTTGGCCAGATGGGCTTCTTCTCGCAACTCATTCCCGATCTCGACTGGTCCGTTCAAGCGATGCATCAGGATGGTGAAGTCATCACTGTCCGCAGCCGCGCAACCGGCACCCCAACAGGGCCGCTCTTTGGTGTCGATGGCCAAGGGCGCAGTTTCGATATTCTGGCAATCGATATTCACGAGTTGAAAGACGGCGTCATCGTGCGGACCTACCACGTCGAAGACTGGGCGACTGCGCTGCAGCAATTGGCCGGGCAGTAAGACCGCATTAGACTATTGCCGTCCGCAGTCTGAACTGCAGCTGCTCCAATGCTGCTGCAGTTTTCCCCAATCCGCGTGACCGTCTGCCGCTCATCCAATTGCGTCACCCGCTCGCTTTGCCAGTACGACTTTGAACGTCGCGCCGAATTCAATGCGTCCGTCAGGCTTCTGGTAGGGCCGAATGGCAGCCTCATGAATCCGGTTCACGGCTGCTTCCCCTGCGAGGCTGATTGCCTTCGCTGCCACACCCGAGGAAGCAAGCCCGGCGATCGCCGCTTCCGCGTTCGGATACGACCATGGACTGTCGACATCGAAGACGGCGTAGGCCTCTAACCCACCTTCCCGCACAAATGTTCGCAAGACAGTGTCATCTGACAGCGCAAACGGTCCCGGCGCGTCCCTTGGCGGCGGTGGCAGAAGCGGCTTGAGCGACGTTACAACCTTTGCTGCGTCCATCCCGTCCGGGTTTCCCCAAGTGGCGATGGCCAAGATCCCTTCGGGCGCAAGCACACGTTTCGCCTCGGACAACGCCCGCGGAACATCTCCGGCGTATTGGATGGCATTGAAGCTTGTGATGAGGTCGAAGCCATTGTCCGGAAACGGAAGCGCCTCGAGGTCGCCAACATGAAACGACGAAGCAGGCAGTCGGGATCGTGCGATCCGTATCATTTCGAAGGACGCGTCAATGCCCGTTACGGCAGCACCCAGCGCGCTTGCCTTCGCGGCCGCAAGGCCGGCACCGCAACCGATATCCAGATAACGCGTGCCCTCGCCCACGCCGGCCTGATCCAGAACAGCATCGAAAACCGGGGCGATACTGGCTTCCTGATACTTTGCCCAATCCCTGGCCCTCTGCCCCCACAGTTCCCCGTTAGCTTGTCCCGTCATTGAATTTGGTTGTGTCATCGACGCCCTCCGCGTTTCCGTGATGACCTAATCAAGCATTGCCTCTTCCGGTGACGAAGTGCTGGGGAGGTACCGCATCCGGTACGCCAAACGTACTAGCCCTTGCTGCTTGTGCGGCTATGCTCCTGGCTGAGGAGCATGCCCATGAATGTGAAACCATATGGTCTATTGTGCCCGATCTCTCGCGCAAGCCAGTTGCTGGAACCGAGGTGGACCATTCCAATCCTGACCGAGATTTGGGCTGGGGCCACACGCTTCAACGCCTTGCGGCGCCGCCTGGGCAGTATCTCTCCCGGTGTTTTGTCACGCCGATTGAGCGAGATGGAAGCAAACGGATTGATTGAGCGGGTCGAAGACAAAGCCGCGGGCACGGTGGACTATTTTCGCACGCCGAAATCCGAAGCGTTGGAGCCGGTGATCAAGGCTCTTGGCGTTTGGGCTCAACAAAACATCGAGGCAGAAGTTGCACTTGCCGGAACGCTCGCCTCGCCCATGATGTGGAAATGCCAAAGTGTGCTGCGGGTCGATGCCCTGCCCGACAAACGGTCCGTCATTCGGTTTCACTTCCGCGATGAACCTTCCGACTACGACACATTCTGGTTCTTGGCCGAGCGCGGCAGGCCGCCCGAACTCTGCGTCCTTGATCCCGAGCTGGATGTCGACCTCTACGTCGAAACCACTCTCGTTGCGATGGGAGGCATCATCATGGGGCGGACAACGCTTTCGAAAGAGACCGAACTAGGCACATTCTTCCTGAGCGGTGATCCGCGCCTTGCGCGAACGTTCCAGCACTGGTTTCCGCAGGCGCCTTACGCGAAGGTGCCCGACATTCTTTCCCTAAGATCTGAGTGACAAAAGGTGCACTGCCATTGCAGTCTCTGCGCATGGAACCCAAGCTGGACATCGTTGGGCAACCGACACCACTGACCAAAGCTCACCGGTTGTCGCAAGAACTGGGCGTAGATCTGTTTATCAAGCGCGACGATCTGGCTGGTCCCACGCTTGGCGGCAACAAGTCTCGCCAACTTGAGTATTACTTCGGTGATGCCATCGCCAAGGGCGCAGACACCATTCTGATCACCGGCGCCGTTCAATCAAACTTCGCCCGGCTGGCGGCGGCTGTCGCAAGGTCTCAGGGCATGCACGCCATCGTTCAGCTTGAGGAGCGGGTGAAGAACAAGCCAGTGCTCTATCGAAGTTCGGGGAACGTCTTGCTGGCGGATCTTCTTGGGGCCGAAATCATTACCTTCCCTGAAGGCGAAGACGAAGCCGGTGCGGATGCTGCGCTGCACGCCAAAGCGGACGAGTTGAGGTCGGCCGGTCGAAATCCCTACGTCATCCACCTGTCAGAAGGCCATCCACCCTTGGGGGCGCTTGGTTATGTCGACGCGGCGCACGAGATCCTCGCGCAATCGGAAGACTTCGATTTCTACGTCGTCGGGTCCGGAAGCGGGTCAACACATGCGGGTCTCTTGGCCGGACTTCGCGGTGCCGGATCAAATGCCAGCGTCATCGGCAGTTGCGTACGCCGCGATGCGTCGTTGCAAGGTCCACGCATACGGCGGGTGACGGACCGGCTGGGCGCGCTCTACCCTGCAGCCGCCAACGTGTCGGACGACGATATTGTTGTCTGGGACGGGGCCTTGGCACCTGGCTATGGCAGGTTGGGATCAAGCGCCAAGGCCGCAATGCAGCGCATGGCGACGACGGAAGGCCTGCATCTGGATCCCGTCTACACCGCCAAAAGCTTTGCTGCAGTCCTTGAACTGGTTCAAATTGGATCGATCGCCAGAGGCAGCCGCGTTTGCTTTGTTCACACAGGCGGTTTGGCTGCGCTTTTCGCCTATCAGCAGGAACTTTCAGGCTCTCGCTAACCTTCAAGCAACGGGTTGTATCCCGCGTTCGCCAAGAGGCTCATTACTTCCGTCTGCCATGCTTCGAGAAGATTGCGCGCAATGACAGAGATCGGGCGATAACCGGGCGAGAAGATCGCGTATCGATAGCGTATTGGGTCTTCCATTGGCCGAATGGTGACCCCTGCAACCATCGGCGACGGTGAACTGACCAAGAAGATCGAAAGCGGATCAAGGACGGTGCAGCATTGCCCGGCTGCAACAAAATGCAGGATCGGCAGGAATGTCTGACTTTCGATCGACGCTTTCATGTTGAGGCCTTGTGCGGCAAAGCGGTTCGCAAGCTCCACTGTTTGTCGATGCGAAATCGGCAGGGTTCCCAAGGGTTGCTCGTTCAGATCCGAAAGGCTGATCCTGTCTTTCTGCGCGAGTGGATGATCTTCGGGAAGGGCGACAGGGCAGTCTGCTGTAATAACAACCGATCGATACAGATTCTCAGACATTTCATCGTCGGACGCATCGGCAAACCCAAAATCGATCGACTGCGCGCGCGTCAGTTCCGCGATCTGGTTTGACGTCCGCGCCTGGATCGAAATCGAAATGTCGTCAGCTTCTTTGACATGCGCCGCAATGAATTTAGGGAAGATCAAAGAAACCGGCCCTGGCATTGCAGCGACCCTGAGAGTGCCCGCCTGTCCACCTGAGAGGCTTCGCATGGTTTGTCGCACGCGGGTCATCTGAGACAGAATGTCGTCCGCTTCGGCCAGCAGATACTGCGCCTCTGGTACGGGGATCAGCTTTCGCCCCCGCCTTTCAAAAAGCTGCAACCCAAGTTGATCCTCAAGCGCCTTGATTGCCGCGCTAACAGCGGGCTGCGTTCTGCCAAGCTTGTTTGCCGCGTCCGACAAGGACGCCGACGTCATGACAGCTTGAAAAGTGGACATCTGCGTAAAGTTCATGCGCTCATATAAACCATATCTATCAA
>CAZMKY010000066.1:0-5085 GCA_964566835.1 uncultured Rhodobacterales bacterium | reverse complement strand
ACAAAGTCTATCCAGACTTTGTCAGCCGCAGGATTGAGCGCGGCGGCGGCGGCCGGGACGGCGAGGGTTTGGAGGTTGACCTTTGGCTTTTGTGCCTTCGTCTCTCCCATGATCGTACTCCTTGGGATCAGAATGAGCTTTGGCAAGCACCGGTTGGGCCCGGGTTCTGTGACCTCACGCTTTGCGAAGCCTTTCATACCCGAACGCTAGTCGATCCGTGCGCAACCCGCCTTGATGTGGCTCAACTAGACCCCACTTTGCCGCGGTCTTCGGTCACGGTGCTTCATTGATCAGTGTCAATGCCGGGGCTCCGACTTTCTGCGACACAAGTCGAAGAACTGGAGGATGCTATGAAGGATCTGATTGAGTTGGGCAGGGCGTTCGTGGACGCCATGCAGGGGCGGCGAGGCATCGTGCATATCGATGACGTCTACGCAGAAAACGCTGAATCTATTGAAGCCGTCGTGCCGCCGAACCGTGAATTTCGCATCGTGAACGGGCGCGACGCGATCAAGGCAAAGCGCCAAGATTGGGTCGCCACACATGACATCTTGAAGTTGGAGGCGAACGGACCATACGTTCACCCGCCCAACCGGTTCGCCGTGTTGTTTGAGGCCGAAGTGTTCCAGAAGGCGACTGGTCGCAAGTTGGATCTGCGCGAAATTGCAATCTACACAGTCGAGTACGGCAAGATTGTCCGGGAAGAATTCTTCATGCTGCCGAGGTGACGTGTCGTTCGCGAACAAGCGCCTAGAGTGCCGCGCGAAGATCTATTCCTGAATGGACCGAAGGTATTCTGCCAACGCAAACAGGCGGGAAGGTGTCGGCGTGCGCCTGCCGTCGCCAGTGTCGATATAGACAAGCGGCCCGGCCTGAAGGTCTATCCCGAACTCGGGCATGACAATGGGACCCGCTGTTCGGCGCGTATAGCCGTCTATGGTGGACAGGACGTCTGCCATCGGGAAGACACCGCCATTTCGCTGACTTATCAGTTTGAGGTCAGGTGGCGCGATGTCGAGTTGACCCGCCAAGGGGCCGTCACCGGTCCCGTCGCTTCCATGGCACGCAACGCAATTTTCGGCATAGATAACGCGTCCTTCGGCGGTCGGTGCCTGCGCGCAGGCCACCACCACAACAGCAATGCCCAAAGACGCGGCCAGTGGCTTGAGATACATGCTGGAAGCTCCCCTGTTTTCTCTGAGCTTAGCACCGGTACCCGTCGGCCGCCAAATGGCCTGCAGTGTTTGGTGCGCCGCAAGTACGAATTGTCGGGCTTTTCGCCGTCGTTCAGGAAATTGACCTATCTCAACGCCCTTTCGGCCAGGATGCTTTCCAATGGAGGTGTTCAAATCTCTCAATCTGGAGGTAACATCTCATGTACAAACATCTGTTGATCCCAGTCATTCTGGATGGATTGCACGATGGGCAGTCTTCGTTCTTGGCGGCCAAGGCGCTGGCTTCGGACGGAGCGCGCTTCACAATTCTGCATGTGATCGAGGACATACCGGGATACGTCTCAAACCAGATTCCAGCGGAAGTTTTGGCGAGCGCGCGTGCACAAACAGAGAAGGAACTGAGGACCTTGGCAAAAGGATTGCCGGGCGCGAAGCCTGAACTGGTGCATGGACATGCTGGTCGGACAATTGTGGACTTTGCCGACGAAAACAACGTCGACTGCATCGTGATTGCATCCCATTTGCCTGGGCTGCAGAACTACTTCATCGGCTCGACGGCAGACCGGGTCGTCCGCCATGCGAAATGTTCCGTTCACGTCATTCGCTGAGGTAGGGTCGTTGGTCGTGCTGCGTCGTTGAAGACTTGAAAGCAGCGCGACCTTCGGCAAGGCAACTGCAACCGGACCGAAGACTATGCCTGGGCCTCAGGCATGGTAGTACGCAAAGATGCTTGCCGCGAAGGCGACTATCACCAAAGCGGAATCGAGGCCAAGTGGGCCTATCCGTGGCTTCTTCCGAACAACGAGACCGACCAGATAAATGGCGGACACAAGGATTCCAAAGGCCAGAGACAAGACGACTGTCGCGCTCGGGTCGGCAAGAATGGGGCCGGGCCGAAACAGAAAATCGGCGGGAAGCACCAACCCAAGCATGATCAGATTCGATCCGAAAATATTGGAGATGGCCAGTGTGTAGGCACCGAAGCGGACGGCGGCGATCGACGTTGTGAGCTCGGGCAGTGACGTTGCAGCAGCAAGGAAGGTGGCCCCGACGAAGCCCGCGCCAAGATCCGTCGAAACCGATAGGGCTTCTGCTGAGATCACAAGGAGCGTGCCGAACAAGAACACTGCGAAGCAAGCGGTGAATGTCTGAAGCAACAAGGTGCGGCCAGACAATTGCGAAACCGGCGCAAGCAAGTTCGGTTGTCGATCATCGTCGTGTGGCGCATCCACGGGCTGCCAGTCCCCGTTGGCCTCTTGCTTTCGCAGGAACCAGATCGCAGAGGCATATGCGCCTCCGATGAACAGGCTTCCCAAGCCGACATGAGCGACATGTCCCAAGCCGTCGAGCAGGCTGATCAGAAGCGTGAAGGTCAAAAGCAAAATCAGCAGGACGACCTCGAGAAGGTGGTTCATCCGCCTCGGGTAGTAGGTGATGGATCCCCGTACCCAGAAGTCAGCCAATGCCAAAATCGCGGTTTGAAGCGCCACGCCGCCATAAAGGTTGTTCAGCACAAGCTCCTTGCTCTCTCTGAGGGCGGCGCCAAAAGTAGTGGCAATTTCCGGCAAGGAAGTTGCTGTTGCCAGAAACAGAAGTCCCATCAAAGACTTTGAAAGCTTGAACCGCTCAGAAATCGCATCCGCGAGATACGTCAGGCGTGTCCCCGCCACCAAAACGCCCACCGCGGCAAAAACGAACAAACCACTTGCCACGGGTACGCCGAGGGATGTCAGCGCTTCTGTCATGTCGCAAGTCTGACCGCATTTTAAGTCTTGGGGATTGATATGGCTCAATCCCAAGCCTGCAATCTTTCAGCAAAATACAAATCACGGAGGCCGACAGGCGTCAAATCATGCGCGTTAGTGCAGCACACAGGACGACTTGCGTCTTCAAACATAAGGAGCACTGTTTTGCACAATGCCGCGCGTCCAGCAAAGCTGAGGCGGTCTTTGAAGACTTTCCCTGTAACGCTCTATGGCCTAGGCGTCACCGTCGGCGCCGGCATTTACGTTCTTGTCGGCGCGACGGTCGCCAGCGCAGGCATATACGCCCCGTTTTCATTCTTGCTGGCAGCGGTCGTGGTCGCGTTTACGGCGCTGGCCTATTCTGAACTGTCGACGCGGTATCCTCTGAGTGCAGGTGAGGCGGCCTATGTTGAACGTGCATTTGGCGTGAACTGGTTGGCAGTTGCCGTCGGGCTCGCCGTGGCGACCAGCGGGATCGTGTCCGCGTCTGCCGTTGCGATTGGCGCTTCGGCCTACATTGCACAGCTTGCTTCAGTCTCCGACATCAAGCTGACGTTGTTTGTAGTTGCCGCTATGGGTTTGATCGCGATCTGGGGCATCTCGCAATCCGTTTTCGTCGCAGCGATCGTGACGGGGGTCGAAATCCTCGGGCTACTGATCGTCTGCGGCTGGAGCTTCTTTTTCGCTGACCCCGAGGGGGCCGCAATCAGCGATGTTCTGTCCCCAAATGAAGCCGGCCATTGGTACGGGATCGGTTCTGCAACGCTGTTGGCGTTCTTCGCTTTCATCGGTTTTGAGGACATCGCGAATGTTGCCGAAGAAGTCGAGGATCCGATAAGGACAATGCCTCGTGCCATTCTCTGGACACTCGTCCTCGCAACCGTGCTCTATCTTCTCACAACCACCGCTGTGATCCATGTCGTGCCAACCGAGACACTTTCAGGATCGACGTCTCCTCTCAGCCTCGTATTTGCCGGTGCGCCCGAGAGATATCTGGACGCGTTCAGCCTGGTGGCGATTGTGGCAACGCTCAATGGCGTACTCATTCAGATCATCATGGCGTCCCGTGTCCTGTATGGGTTGGCGGACAGGGGGCAGCTTCCGCGCTTTGTAGGAGGCGTCTGGACCCGCACTCAAACACCGGTGGCGGCGATAATAATCGTGGTCGCGCTGATCATGTTTTTCTCGACAGCACTTCCGTTAGAGCAGCTTGCCGAACGGACGTCGCAAGTGGTCCTGCTCGTATTCTTTCTAGTGAATATCGCCTTGATCCGGCTCAAGCGAACGCAGCCGGACACCGGGCAGTTCTTCCGCGTTCCGCCATGGATTCCGTTCTTGGGCGCATGCTTCTCGGCCATCTTGTTCATCACGGGTATGGCCTGACCCGGCTGCGAAGAAGGGCGGCTCTTCGCCCAAGGGTCAGCGGTCGTTGGCTGCCGACTGGAACTCGATATTCGCCCAGATCGGAAGGTGATCTGACGCGCGTTTGGTGACTTTGGTTTCGACAACACCTGCGTCGACCACGTCAATATTTCGAGTGACCGCTATTCTGTCCAAGGCGGCGATTGGTCTTGCCGCGTGAAAACTCTTCCCCGGTGCCAAAACCTCGAAACGTGGATGCAAGGCCTCCAGTCCCTGCCGTTCGGACCACTCATTGAAGTCGCCAAGTATTACCGTGCGATCTGCTTTTCCCAATGCATCGACGATGGCAGACAACTGCGTCCTTCGGTGGCGTCGGAGCAAGCCCAAGTGCGTTGCAACGACCGAAAACGGCAAGCCCGCGTTGACCGTCACCTGAACTGCACCTCGCGGCTCCAAACCAGGCAGATCGATGTTCCGAACCGAGGCAATTTCGACGTCCCTACGGACAAGAACTGCATTGCCATGCCAACCGACGCTGACTTCATTGGACGCCGCAGGCACAATTTTGTAGTCGGTTTCGCGTTCAATCAGCTCCCGTGGCAGCGCGGCTGGTCGTTGCCCAAGCCTGTGGTCGGCTTCCTGCAAGGCGATGACATCAGCATCGATCTGGTTAATCACACCAATTGTGCGGCGACCGTCGTAGACTTGGTCCAGCCCTCTGGTCTTGCGAATGTTGTAACTCGCAATCCTAAGGGTGCCGGTTTTTTTGCCATTCTGCATGCCCGGTATATAAGCACTCTTGC
>CAZMKY010000065.1:0-5495 GCA_964566835.1 uncultured Rhodobacterales bacterium | reverse complement strand
GTGTTCGTATCGAACTCCGGGAAGAAAGTGTCGGCGTCCGGTACGTCCAGATCGACCTCGGTGATCATCAAACGACTGGCCAGCGGCAAAAGCGCGGCATAAATCGACGCGCCACCAATTCCGTAGACCCGGGGGTATCCCTCGCCGTAGCAGGTCTCGACCGCCTCGACCGGATCACGGGCCAGCAGCGGCGCCTCCAGATCACGGCTGGTGACGACGCAGTTCAGGCGATTCTTCAACGGCCTGAACGGCAGGCTGTCCCACGTGTTCCGGCCCATGATGATCGCACCGCCGAGCGTTTCGCGTTGAAACAGCTTCAGATCTTCGGGGGCGTGCCACGGGATATCGCCATCCCGCCCAATAGCGCCGTTCCGGGCGCGCGCAACGATCAGCGTCAGCATCTCAAACAGCCACCGGAGCTTTGATGGCCGGGTGTGGATCGTAGCCTTCGAATTCGAAATCTTCGTAGCGGAAGTCAAACAGGGACGAGACCTTCCGCTTAATGACCAGGCGTGGAAGGGGACGTGTGTCGCGCTGAAGTTGCGTTGCCACCTGTTCCATATGGTTGGAATAGATATGCGCGTCGCCAATCGAGTGGATGAAGTCGCCGACCTCGTACCCCGTCACATGGGCCAGCATCTCCAGAAGCAATGCATAGGACGCGATGTTGAAGGGCACGCCGAGGAACATATCAGCCGAGCGTTGGTAGAGTTGCAGATGCATCTTCCCGCCCGAGATCCGCACTTGCCACATCGTATGGCAAGGCGGCAGCGCCATGTCGTCCACTTCGCCCGGGTTCCACGCGCTGACAATCAGGCGGCGGCTATCGGGACTTTTCTGGATGGCCTCCAGCAGTTTCTCGATCTGGTCAACTTCGCCGTGGCGCGTCGGAAAGGCCCGCCACTGCGCGCCATAGACGGGGCCGAGGTCGCCGTTTTCATCCGCCCATTCATCCCAGATCGAAACACCGTTTTCCTTCAGATAGCGGATGTTCGTATCGCCCGAGAGGAACCAGAGAAGTTCGTGAATGATGGACCTGAGATGCAGCTTCTTGGTGGTTACCAGCGGGAAGCCATCGGCCAGCGGGTAGCGGCACTGAAGCCCGAAATGGGACAGCGTCCCGGTGCCTGTGCGGTCCGTTGACTGCACGCCTTGGTCGAGCACGGTTCTGAGTGCGTCGAGATACTGCTGCACGGGTCTTGCCCTCCCCCGATTGTCTGGCGCGGCGCTGGCTCGCCGATTTTTTGCCTGCCCAAGACCTAGCGTGCAGGACGAGCGAGGGGAAGAGATGGAAGCACAGTTCCAGCAAGCGCTGCGGGACATTTTTGCCACCGCTGCCAACCAGCGCCTGTGGATAAGATTGACTTCAACACGATCTCTGGCAGGATTTGCGGCAAAACATCACTGATCGGCAGGCATATCCTGATGAATAAATTTCTGATTCTCGGCGTTAGCGCCATGGCACTGAGCGCATGCAGCGGCAGCACACTTCCGACGTTTGGCCCCGGTGGTGGTGGCGGTGGTGATGGTGTCGACACACCCATCATCGAAGGCGACACCTGTGAAACGTCGACCTATTCGTGTTCTGGCGATGTTCTGGCTGTCTCCTACGACGCCGATACGGACACCCTTCGCATCACGGGCACGCCGTTTGATGAAACGCCTCTGCCCGGCACATATGTTCGGGCGGATACCATCAACAACCTGACGATCCCGTTCTCGAACTTCGACTATGGCAGCGACAACCTGAATGGTTTCGCAGCCTATGAGAACGACGACGGTTTTGCGATCAACCCGTACTTCGCCCTGAACCAGACCAGCGCCGACGGCTCTGTCACGGTCGGCCAAAGCGCAGTTGCCGATGGCTATCGCTCCTACGGCTATGGCGGCTACTGGATCCGCGTCAACGAGGCCGCCAGCCTGCCGGGTGCGGAACTTGCTTACTATGACGGCGATTTTGCCGGGATCATCGCCCTTCAAGGCGACACCGGTGCAGCCAGCACCATCCAGCTTTCCGAAGGTGACGTGTTCTTCGAAGTCGACTTTACGGACGGCTTCATCAAGGGTCAGACCTTTGGCCGTACGATTGACGGCGATGCAGCCGCTGAGATCGTATTCGACGACGTCGCGTTCGACGGCACAACGTTCTCGGGCAACGCGACTTCTGTCGGCCTCGACAACAACTGGGAAGGCACCTACGCAGGCGCATTCACCGGCGCAAATGGCGAAACCCTTGGTGGCGTCTTCATCACGGAGCAGTCCAACTTCAGCGATGACGAAGACCTGACAGCCCGCGAAACCGCCATCTTCATCGCGACGAAGACACCCCGCGTCGAACGCTGATGACATGGGGTTGGGGGCTCCTCAAAATTAACAAATGGAAGAAGACCGCAGCAGCGGTCTTCTTTGTCTCTGGTGTCTGTCTGAGTGCAACAGGAGCCGTCGCTCAGGACACCCAAGCACAGAATATCCGCCTGTCCCCCGAAGCCGCATTGGGCGTTGCACGACAGGCGTTGGAGCGCGGCGATCTTGCGCTGGCCGCGGGGATTGCGGACGCGTTCATCGCGCGCAATCCAGAAGACTATCGCGCCCGTATCCTGAGGGCCCTTGTCGCCCAACGCCGCGGCAATCTGGATGTGGCCAGCGAGAATGCCCGCGCGGCCTACCGCGCCGCGATCAATGACGCGCAACGCTTTGAAAGCGCTTGGCTTGTCGCAAACGTTCTTGGCGCGCAGAAGCGTTGGGAACGCTCGAAGCTGTGGCTGAGACGTGCGGATGAGGCTGCGCCGAACGAGGCGGCCAAGCGGCGTGTCACGGAGGCCTATCGCGTTGCACGACGTGAATCGCCCTTGTCCATCCAGCTGTCTTTTGCGGTGCGGCCGACGGATAACCTGAACAAGGGGTCGGACCGCGACATCACGACGACGCAAAGCGCGATCCGCGGGACCGAGGCGTCAGCGTCGGCCAGCATCAGCTACAGGATCCACGCCAATGCGAAGTCGCGGACCGAGTTGTTCTTCCAGAACTACACCCGACTGGCCTTCCCCGAAGGCGATTTCGAGACGGAAGTTCCAGGGTCGGATTCCCGCTATTTCGACTTTGTCGTCGCCACAGTCGGTGTCAGTCATCAGCGGGTCTTGTTCGAGAACCTTGGCCCCACGGGCATTCGGTTGAGCTATGGCGGCAGCTACTTCCGCAATGAGCACCTGAACAGCTTTGCCAATGTTGGGCTGTCGCAAGTCGTGCGGCTGAACGAACGTGAAAGTCTGCGCTTTGGCTTCGACTGGCGGGACGAGACGCGGATCGATGCGCGTCTGTCTTCGACGATTTCAAGATCCGTCTCTGCCGACTGGACACGGCGACTGGGTGGTGCGGCCAGCATGAGCTTTGGCGCGGCCTACACCGCCTATAACAGCGGATCGACCGTGCGCGAGGGCAAGCAACTGGAGTTTCGGGCCAGCCGGACGTGGGACGCCAAGCTTCTTGGGGCCACACCCGACGCGCGTCTGAGCTATGCCTTGAGGTACCTGCCGATCTTCGACGACAACCCGTTTGACGGCTTGCCCGCCGCCGGACGCGTGGACCGGGTGACGCGACTGACGCTGGGTCTGACGTTCAACGATTATAGTTGGTACGGCTTCGTGCCCCGGGTTGAGATTCAGCGCGCGGCACAGAACTCGACGCTGGAGGAATGGAGTTGGTCGGACAACTCCATCGGTGTCACGCTGGTTTCACGATTCTAGGGGTCGTCATTCTGCGCCACTGCCTTAGGTTCGGGATCAATGTGATTCCGAACAAGGAGAGGTCCATTGGGCATCGATTATCTTCACACGATGGTTCGCGTTCGCGATCTGGACGAAAATATCGCCTTCTACAAGCTGCTGGGTCTGGAAGAGACGCGGCGCATGGAGAATGAGAAGGGCCGTTTCACGCTGGTCTTCATGTCGCCGCCGGGACAGGAGAACGCCGCTGTTGAGCTGACCTATAACTGGGATGGCGACGAAGGATTGCCGTCTGACAGCCGCCATTTCGGGCACCTCGCCTACCGGGTCGATAATATCTACGAGATGTGCCAGCACCTGATGGACAACGGCGTCACGATCAACCGCCCGCCGCGTGACGGGCACATGGCCTTCGTGCGCTCGCCCGACAACATCTCGATCGAACTATTGCAGCGCGGTGACGACCTGCCGCCGGCAGAGCCTTGGTCCAGCATGGAGAACACGGGCCACTGGTAAGCCTGAGACATATCCTGATCAGCGCCGCGGGTCTTGCGGCGCTGGTCCCGCAGCCGGCGCTGGCGTGCCGCTTGGCGTTGGTTCTGGCGTTGGACGTGTCATCCTCGATCGACGCCGAAGAATACAAGCTTCAGACCGATGGCTTGGCCGCCGCGCTTCTGGCGCCCGAGGTTCAGACGGCCTTCTTCGCGGCCCCAAGCCCCGTTGCGCTGGCCGCCTATGAATGGAGCGGTCAGTGGAATCAGCGCGTGGTTCTGGACTGGCGTCTGGTTGAGACCAGCGCGGATCTTTTTGATGCGGCAGAGGCGATTGGCGGGCTGTCCCGTGTAGGCATCAGCTCGCCCACAGGCATGGGCTTTGGCATCGGCTACGGGGCCAGCGTTTTTGCCAAGGGACCGGTTTGCGATCAGCGGGTGCTGGACGTCTCGGGCGACGGTGCGAACAACCATGGCTTCCCCCCTGCCCTTGCCTACAAGCACTTTCCACTGAGCGATGTCACGGTGAATGCTTTGGTCATCGGCGGCGCGACGGATCTGGCCACACTTGTGCCGTGGTTTCAGGCCAACGTTCTGAAGGGACCGGGGGCCTTTGTGGAAGTGGCCGAAGATCATATGGATTTCGAACGCGCGATGCGGCGCAAACTTGTGCGCGAGGTCAGCCCCAAGATCGTTGGGACGCTTCGCCCGTGATGCGCGCTTGCCTTTTGATAGCTCTGTTTTGCATGGCCCTTGGACTGGCATGGCCGGCCGAAGCCGCATGTCGGCTGGCCTTGGCGCTTGGGTTGGATGTCTCAGGCTCTGTCGATGATCGGGACTACAAGCTGCAGATGCACGGACTGGCCGAAGCGCTGTCGGCACCGGACGTGCAAAGCGCTTTTCTGACAGTGCCCGAGACACCCGTGGCGCTTGCCGTCTACGAATGGTCGGCATCCAGCTATCAGCGGACGATCATTGACTGGCGCTTGGTCGATAGCCCCGGAACACTGGACCAGATCACGGCAGAGTTGCGCGCGTGGGTCCGCCGCCCGACGCCAGAGGCGACGGGGCTTGGCGCCGCGCTGAGCTATGGTGCCCGTTTGATCGAGGCCGGACCAACCTGCTGGGACAGGACGCTGGATATCTCGGGCGACGGCAAGAACAATGATTGGCCGGTACCCGAGCGTCTTCGCGCATCGGGCGAGATTGCTTGGCTGCGGGTGAACGCGCTGGTGGTTGCGCCCGCCTTTACCGGGACGCAGGATCGAACTGACAGCGGCGT
>CAZMKY010000064.1:0-47995 GCA_964566835.1 uncultured Rhodobacterales bacterium | reverse complement strand
CTTACCACTTGGCTACACCCCAGCAGGCCGCCGTTACTTACTGAGGTGATTGGGCCTGTGCAAGACCCTTATGGGTCAAAATTCCGCATTATTCCTTGGCGCCGTTGTCCGACAGCAAGTCGTCGGCATCAGGCGCTTGTCGTTCGGCTTCGACAAGTTGCTCAAGCGCTTCGTCATCGCCGTCGGACGAGACGTCCACGTCGTCCACGACGCTCTTCAACTTGGGGGCTGCCGGCTTGGGCGCTGGGTCCCGGTCGCTTGCGGTGACGATGCCGCCGCCCATCCCGTCCAGCCTTATGCGATAGGTCGTATCCGGAATGGCGACGCCCGACGCCTCAATCGCGTCCTTGACCTTGCGGATGGCCTCGCTTCTGGCCAACGCGAAGTTGCTTTCGTGCTGGTCGATCCAACCCGTGACGCGCAAGACGACCCCAGTCTCGTTCATGGTCTCGATCCAGACGAGCGCGGGAGGTGACGTCAGGGTGAAGGGCAGGGCTTCCACCGTTTCTTCAACCATCTGGCGCACGGCCCCCAGATCGCTGTCTGCTTCGACGCCGATGTCGAACTCGAAGCGCCGCTCCCGATTGCGGGTATAGTTGACGATCCGGCCCTTGAAGACCGTCGCATTCGGCAAACGGATCTGATTGCCATCCGGTGACAAGAGGATCGTCGCGCGGCTGGTCAGGCGGATGACCCGACCCAGATCGCCCTCGATTTCAACCAGATCATTGGGTGCAAAAGGCTGCCGGACGCTCAGCATGATCGAGGCGATGAAGTTCTCAACCGTGTCGCGCACCGCAAAACCGATGGCCAGCCCGACGATCCCGGCAGCGCCAAGGATCGTGCCCAGAAGCGCCGTGGCTCCGATGATGTCCAAGGCCAGAACAAGACCGGCAATGACGAACAGCAGCCGCAGAACCTGACGGTAGATATCGGCGATGAAGGCATTCGGCGCGAGACGATCCCAAAGGCCTGATCTGGCCAGCAGAAAACCCAGCACGCTCACGACAAGGGCGGCCAAAGCCGCAATGGCGATCAGCGGCAAAAGCGCGACGCCCTGCTGAAAGCGCCCCTCGATCCGTTCCAGCGCTGGCGCGAGGCGCTCAGACACGTCCGTGGTCTCAACCACGTTGTTCTCGACGGCGACCACGCCGTCGATCCGGGTGATCAGGTCAGCAAGCCGCGCGACTTCGGCGGTGTCCACGACCTCGCCCTGAAGCGTGACAACACCTGAAGCGACCGAGACGCCGATGGTCTCAAATCCCTGAAGCTCCGCGCGAATGTCGTCAATGCGTTCGCGAATGGCGCGGTCCGTGCCCGCGTCGGCCTCGACGGCAATGCTGCCGTTCGGAGCCGTCTCGCCAGCCTCTTGCGCGACGGCGGGCAGGGCGAAGATCAGGCAGAGGACAACCAGTAGAAACCGCATAGTCCGGGACCTAGTGCGTTTGCGTTAGCTCGACACCTGTTCGCGCAGCACGGCCACCGTCAGCGACGCCATCAGATAGATGCCTGCGAAGATCAGGAAGGCGATGATCGTGTTGTTCAACACATTCGGCGACGTCGGCACATCCGGCGGGATGGGCGCGATCCCGACAAGCAGATAGCGCACTTGGCGTTCTGCCTCGATCCGGGCCGTTTCCATCTGTTGCAGCGCCTGCTGCATCATCGCGGTGCGCGTCTGCAGGTCGATTTCAGCCATCCTCAGCCGGGCCGAGACCTGTGCCAACGATCCTTGGCCGGCCGTGGCTTGCGTCAACTCGGATCTCAGATCCGCAATCAGGGCCTCAAGGCGAATGATATCGCCTTCCGTACCGCTGACCCGCGCCTGATTGGGGCGCGCGTTGTCCAGAAGCCCCTGCAAGGTTAGCCGCTTCTCGGCCAACTGGGTCTCGAAGTTCCCGATCTGGCCCATCAGGGACGCCGTCTCGGACGCTGGGTCCAGAATGCCGACCTGTTCCTGCAGGGTCAGAACGTTTTGCTGGGCCTCGACCATCTTGATCTCAGCATCCTGAAAGCTTTCACGCGCGCCCCGCATCTGGTCGTTTCGCTTGCGCTCGGAAATCCCGTCGATGCGTTCTTCCGCGTAACCGATCAGCGCCTCAGAGAACGCCTGACTGGTCGCCGGATCATGTGCCTGAACCTCCATCCGGATGACGCCCTCGGTCGGGTCATAGCCAATCTCGATCGAACGCTGGAAATGCTTGTAGAGCGCCTCGTTCGACGCATCGGCCGGCACACGTTGCCACCAATCGATCGTAGGCGCCGAGAAATGCGCACGGAAGTTCAGATCCTCATCAAGGCGCAGCATCGCTTCACGCGATTGCAGGAAATCCTGAACGACGATCGAATCCTGAGAGCTTGCGAAGGATGTGCCCGACAACAGGCCGCCCGTGGCCCCCTGACTGTCCGCCTGTTCAATCACGAATTCCGACTGCGTGGCGTATTTTGGCGTCGCCACAAAGGTCCAATAGGCTGCGGCAAGGGCCGTCGGGACAAGGACAAAAGCGAAAAGGCGCGCCCCAAGCGCGATCAGCTTGCGTCGCCGCCGACGCGCAATGTCGCGCTGGATCCGCTCAAGATCGTGGCCGCCAATGTCCGCTGCAGCGGGATGGCCCGGCAAAAAGGCAGACGGCTTTGGTGTATCGACAGGTTCCGGCAAGGTCTCGCGCGCGCCGGCTTTGGGGCCCGCTTCATCCGCCGTGGTGTCCGGGTCGGGCACGACAAGCTCCAGCATGGAAGCCCGATCAAACGGGTCTATGCCTTGTGCCCGAAGAAGCCTCACGGCGTCAAAATCCGACGCCGGTTGCAATCCATGTTTCTGTGCAAGGCGACGGGCCATGCGCAATTGACGCCCCGTCAGACCTTCGCGCCGGATTTCCGTGATGTCAGCGGTTGCGTCACGTTGCGCTTCGGCCTTGGCGGACCCCGGAAAAGGCACGTCGCCGAAGCCGTCGTCGCCGCCATGACCACCACCGCTGCCGCGCGGCTGGCTTGGCGGGCGCGTGGTCTTTTTCCGGATCCGGAATCTAGGCGCTGTAGGCTTGGTAGTCATAGAGCTCTCTTGCCTCGTCGAGGGTGTCGAACACCGTCAGCTGCCCATGTCGAAGGACAGCCGCAGAGCGACAGAATTTTTCCAGCGTGCTGGCTTGGTGGGACACGATGATGACAGTCGCATTCTCAAGGCGCTGCCTCAGAATCTGGCTGGCCTTGCGATTGAACTCCGCATCCGTGGTCGAGGGCATGCCCTCGTCGATCAGGTAGAAGTCGAAATCCAGTGCCAGAAGGAGGGCCAAAGACAGGCGCCCTCGCATCCCCGCACTGTAAGTGGCCACTGGCATCTCGAAGTATTCTTCAAGGTTGCACAGCCAGCGGCAGAAAGCTTCCATGTAGTCAGGGTCCAGACCATAGAGCTTGGCGATATGGCGGCAGTTTTCCAACGCCGACAGGCGGCCAACGACGCCGCCCATGAAGCCCAAGGGGAAGGATACGCGCCCGGTTCGACGGATGCGGCCTTCATCGGGCTTCTCGATCCCGGCAATCATGTTGATCAGGGTTGTCTTGCCCGTCCCATTCGGCGCGAGAATGCCAAGCGAGTTGCCAAGCTCCACGCGAAACGACGCACGATCAAGGATCACCTTGCGGCGTTGGCCCGTCCAGAAGGACTTGCTGACGTTGTCGAATTCGATCAACCGCCCCGTGCCTCTTATCGTGATGGCGCGTGATTTCGCACCCTGACTGCCCCGACCCGCGAAGGGTTCTTCGGTTAACTATGCATTAAGCAGGGGGGGCAGGGCAATCGCCAAGGTTTGGCGGCCTGAGGCCGGCCGAAATCGGCCAAGCGGCATGCTGCGCTGGCTCAGCCGTCGAAGTGCAGGTGCAATGTGCCTTCAAAGCCGCCGACGAACGTGCCGGGGTCCTTGACGTGGATCGTCGTGGCGCGGGCCGCCGGGCGGATGGGCGCTGGCTGCGACAGGATGCTGTCGGTCCGAACTCCGATATGGCCTTCGCCTTTCCAGGTCAGGGTCGGCAGGATCAGTCTGTCCTGATCACCATGTGGCAGACCATCAAAGATCAGTCGCAAGCCGTCGTCTTCGCCGTGGATCGCGGAAAGCAAGAGGAATGACGGCACGGCATCGGGTTTGCCCAGCGGGCTTCTCAACCGCGACAGGCGTCGCGACCGCGTCTCCTTCTTGATCTGCTTTTGTGCGAATGCATCAAGCGCTGCACGCTCATGATCGCTGAGAAGGCGCATGTAAGTGGTCGGGTTCGGTGGACCTTCTTCGCCCGAAATCTCGGCCTGCTTCAGCCGATCATAGGCGGCGTTCACTTCTGCCATGCGCTTCGCAGCGCGCGGATCATCGCCAGCGCGATCAGGGTGATAGCGCAACGCCATTTTCCGGAACGCGGCTTTCACCTCGTCCGGGGTGGCTGTGGGTCTGATCCCCAGAACAGAATACGGATTTGCCATCCGACCTTATCCCTAGCGCGGACATGATCTTGGTCCGCCAGCCGCAAAGCTGGCAGACCATTGTGTCAGGGCTAAGGCAGAATGCGCCCGAAAGCGCGATTTTCAGTCGCCTAGAGCTCTTGTTTCTGAATGCGCGTCAGCTTGCCCGCCACGATGGACAAAACAGCTGCAAAGAAGCTGAAGAGCGCGCCCATCTTCGCGGCATCCTGCACCGCGCCCGGCTCAAACGCGACCGAGGCGATGAAGAGCGACACGGTAAAGCCGATGGCGGCCACACAGCCGATCACGAACAGATCGATGGTGCGCATGCCCGCCGGCAAGCCAAGCTTCAACGGCCCTGCCGCGATCCAGCCGAAGAGCAGGACGCCAAAGGGTTTGCCGATGATGAGCCCGGCCAGAACCAGCCATGTCGGCGCACCGATGGACGAGAATTCCACGCCCGCATTGCACAGGCCAAAGAGGAACAGGATGATCTCGACCGGGTGCTTCAGGATGTGTTCGCAGTGGTTCAATAGGTCGGTCAGATACTGCTCGGCTTCCGAAAAGATGCCGAAGGCGCGGTCGGCATGCGGGATCGTTGGCACGATCGGCAAGAGGCCAAGCGCCGGGTGCAGACCGGCTTCCTGGAAGCCGTACCAGCTCAGGCAGCCAGCGATCAGATAGGGCCAGAAGCCCAGCTTCTCGCGCATCCAGGTGGAACGCGGGCGCAGCTGGTTGCCCCGGTCCATCCGGCGCGGCAGCCAGTTGAACAGAAGAAAGACGGCGATGGCCGAGAAGACCGACAAAAGCAGCCATTCCGGTGCCAGCTCGCCCGACGGATAGAAGACCGCCAGAATGATCAGGCCCGCTGCATCATCGGCAATCGCCAGAAGTAGCAGGAACCGCACGGCCGGGTGGCCCGCGCCAAAGACGATACGGCCAACAAGGTAGGAAAAGGCGATGTCCGTCGCCGTCGGGATAGCCCAGCCATTGGCCACGGCGTCGTATGTTTCGGACCCAAGGATCGCCGCAAGGCCAAGATACACGCTGATCGGGCCAACCATGCCGCCCAAGGTGGCGAACAAAGGTGTTGCCGCCTTCCGCCCGCGCAAAGAACCGTTCTTCAGAATGATTGCTTCCCAGACTTCCTTGGCCGCAATGGCAAAGAAGAAGGCCATCAGAACGTCATTGACCAGATAGTGCAGCGTCAAAGATCGGTATTCGACCACGCCATTGGCATCGTAATGCGCGTGCCCGATGATGAAATCGTGGATGAACTCGAACTCCACGAAGTGGTGGTAGCTCTTGGCGTCGATATTGGCCCAGACCAAGGCGATCAGAGCGCCTGCAATCAGCAGGATCGAGTAGTTCGTGATGAAATTCCAGACGCGATACATGGCCGCTCCCCGTTGTCCCTTGGCACGGGATACATAAGCCAGCGCGGGGGGGCAACCGACTGGAAAGCTCTCGCGCTTTCAAATTGTCGAAAGCGCCAGGTGATTTCCTCTGTTTCCAAATACCCCCGCCGGAGGCGCCGCGGCCCGCCGCCCGTACTTCCGGTCAGGCGACCATGGCCCAGACCAGCCCCGCCGTCAGGGACCCGGCAAAGGCGATTGCCAGATATGCGGCGAACACCCTTGGCTTGACCAAGGCCCAGACGGCAATGGCGGCCGGGATGCAACTGACGCCACCGGCCAGCATGAAGGACATCGCCGCACCATCGGCCATGCCTTGCGCCAGCAGCGCATCGACAAGTGGCACGGCGGCATAGCCGTTCAGATAGGCTGGCGCGCCCACCAAGGCGCCCAGCAGCACAGGTTGCAAACCTTCGCCACCCAGAACGCTCGCCACCATTTCAGCGGGCACATAGGCCAGCATCAGCGCTTCGAACATGTAAGCAATGGCCAGCCACTTGCCGAGGAACAGGGCGTTTTCGACGACCGTGTCGCTAAAGACCCGGATCCGCGCGGGGTCAGACCAGAACGCCCAGACCGGCTTGCCCTTGAAGGGGGAGGGGCGGCAGCCGCAGCCACCGCCGCCAGCGGCGTCTTTCAGGGGATCGGCGAATACGGGCGTCGCCGCAAAGCCTTTGACGACAAAGCCGCCAAGAAGCCCCATGGAGATCGCGGCCAGCGTCTTTGCCGTTGCAAACTCTACGCCCAAAGTGCCCGCCGTGATCAGGAACATCGCCGGATCCATCAAGGGGGACGCCAACCAGAAGGCCATGACCGCGGATAGCGGTGCGCCAACGGCCAGAAGCGCGGCGATGAAGGGGATGACCTCGCAGGAACAGAAAGGCGAGATCCCCCCGAGGAGCGCCGCCATAAAGATCATGCGCGTTTCACGTCCTTCGAACGCCTTGGCCAGAACGGCCTCGGACCCGCTGGCCTTTAGATACCCGACGGCGAGCACTGCAAACAGGATGAATGCGCCCGTATGGGTCATGGCGCCCAAAGCAAAACGGACGGTTTCCAGCGCCTGCGCGGGATCGAAAAGCGCGATTACCAGCGGCAGCAGGAAAACCGTGGCCCACGGTTTGTCGATCTTGAAGCGGGGCCGCGTGCCTGCGCCCGAAATATCAGCCATGATCGTGCTCCGGATGGGACGCGGTGCTGTCGGCGCAGCATTCGGTCAACAGAAACTCGGACAGCGCCTGCATCTCGTCATAGACGGCATGGCAAAGGATGCGCCGCCCCTCTTTGACCTGCCGCACAAGTCCGGCATCGGACAGTACCTTCATATGATGCGTCAGGGTCGACCCGGTGGTGCCTGTGCGTTGCCCCAAATCGCCAATCGACAAGCCATCGGGACCGGCCCGCACAAGCGTGCGCAGAACCGCCAGTCGCTGCTCGCTTCCCAGCGCCGCAAACCGGGACGCAGCTTGAAGGATTCGGGTGTCTGAAACATCTTCGATTTTCATATTTCGATAATTCTAGAAATATTGAAACGTTGTCAAGCTCCGAAGTTCGCCATATCTCGCGCGAGGTGACCCATCTGGATGACCTCAAGGCCCGTCTGGCCGACTGCACGATCTGCGCCGAACGCTTTCGGGGTACTGCGACGTCCCATGCGCCGCGGCCTATCGTCTGGTTCGCCAAGGGCGCGCGGATCTTGATCGCGGGCCAAGCGCCCGGCGTGCGTGTCCATGAATCGGGAATGCCGTTCTGGGATCGCTCCGGCACACGTCTGCGCGATTGGATGGGGGTTGATGAGGACCAGTTCTATGACCGTTCCCGCGTGGCCATTGTCCCGATGGGCTTCTGCTTCCCGGGCTATGACGCGGCGGGCGCGGACTTGCCGCCGCCAAAGGTCTGCGCTGCGACATGGCGGGATGATGTGCTGACCGCGCTGGGCGATGTGCGCCTGACACTGTTGATCGGCGGCTATGCGCAGAAGTGGCACCTTGGCAAAGCGGCGACGTCGGTCACCGATACGGTCAAGCGCTGGAACAGTTTCGCACCGGACACGATGCCCTTGCCGCACCCATCTTGGCGGAATACGGCATGGATGAAGAAGAACCCGTGGTTCGAGGCCGAGGCCCTGCCTGCGCTCAAGACCCGCGTGAAAGAGGCCTTGTCGGAATGACGACACCCCTTGATGCCGCTCACGGCGCTATGGACGCCGCGCCCGAGGATGACGCCAAGCGTCTTGCTTTCTTTGGCCAGCTCGCCGGAACCGAGCTGCATCTCTTGCTAACTGCTGAACCGGACGGCGACACTCTGTCTCCCGAGGTCTTCGAGACGGAGGAAGGCACCTTCGTTCTGGCCTTCGATACCGAAGACCGGCTGACGCAATTCACAGGCCGCATCACGCCGCATGCCACGTTGTCGGGTCGCAAACTGGCAGCGCTGCTGGCGGGCGAGGGGGCCGGGATCGGGCTGAACCTTGATGTCGCGCCGTCGGCCATGCTGTTGCCAGCTGCCGCCGTCAACTGGTTGCACCGAACGCTTGGCAAGCGCCCGAAGGTGGCCGAAGCACGTCCGCGAGACCTCACCCCGCCTGCCGGTTTGCCAGAAGCATTGGTCTCGGCGTTGGATGCCCGTCTCGCTGCAGCAGCCGGGCTGGCGCAATCGGCTTTTCTGGCCGGGGTGACCTACGCAGATGATCGGCGCGGGCATGTTCTGGCCGTGATCAGCGCGGTTCCCGGCGCGGAAGAGGCTTTGGCTGAAGCCGTGGGCGAAGCGCTGATCTTTTCCGGTCTCGACGCTGGCGAATTGGACGTGATCTTCGTCGATGCGAGTGATGAGATTTCGGCAAGGCTGGCGAAGGTCGGTCTGCGCTTTGACCTGCCGGAGCCGGAAAAACTGGTGCCCGTCGCGCCCGGAAGTGATCCAAACAGCCCGCCCACATTGCGCTGAGCGCAGGGCGCCAAGAAAAAGCGCGTCGCCGCGGGAACTAAAATCACGCCTCTGGCTTGATATTGAGAACCATTCGCATACTTCTTGTATTGCGAATAATTCGCAGTATCATGTTTTGGTCCGATATGTCGGACGCACCGGAGGTTTTCGTGACCATTTCGCGTCGTACATTTCTCACCACCACTCTCGCGGCCACGCTGGCCGCGCCCGCGCTTTCTGCGTCTCAGCCCATTTCGGTTGTCTCAACCACAGGCATGATCGCCGACGCCGCCCGTGCGGTCGGTGGGGCATTGGCTTCGGTAGAACAATTGATGGGGCCGGGCATCGACCCGCATGCTTACCGCCAGACCCGCAGCGACATTGTCAAAATGGCGCGCGCCGATCTGGTGCTCTGGAACGGCCTCTACCTTGAAGCGCAGATGGAAGACGTCCTTGGTGATCTGGCCAGCCGGACGAACGTCGTCGCTGTTGCCGAAGCCCTGCCCGAGGCAGAACGCATCGCGCATGATGACTACGACAACCGCTTCGATCCGCATCTTTGGATGGACCCACGGCTTTGGTCCGTTGTTGTGGGCGCTGTGCGCGACGCGCTTCAGTCTGTCGATCCAGACAACACCGCGACCTACGCGGCAAACGCAGCCGCCTACTTGGACGATATCTCGGATCTGGCGGGCTACGCCGACACCGTGTTGCAAAGCGTCCCGTCCGAGGCGCGCGTGCTTTTGACGGCGCATGATGCCTTCAACTATTTCGGGCAGGCCTATGATTTCGACGTTGTCGGCATTCAGGGCATCTCGACAGAAAGTGAAGCCGGACTCCTGCGTGTGCGCGAACTTGTCGACATGTTGGTCGAACGTGACGTGCGTGCCGTCTTCGTGGAAAGTTCGGTCAGTGACCGTGGCGTGCGCGCCCTAATCGAGGGCGCAAGGGCGCGGGGCCATGACGTGACCATCGGTGGTGAGCTTTACTCGGATGCGATGGGCACGCCCGGATCCTATGAAGGCACCTATCTTGGCATGATCGACCACAACGCAACGACCATTGCGCGCGCATTGGGCGGCACCGCGCCCGCGCGTGGGCGCCTCGGTCGTCTCGCCGCAGGAGCATAAGGATGCAGCCCGGCTCTCTCACACTGGCCCCGTCCGCGCCTGACATTCAGGCGGCAGAGGCGCTTTTGCGGCAAAGCCCATTGGCCATTCGCGGCCTGACCGTGTCCTACGGTGAGACACCAGCGGTTTTCTCGCTGGATGCCACGTTCGAAGCAGGCGCGATGACTGCGATCATCGGCCCGAACGGCGCAGGCAAATCCACGCTTCTGAAGGCCGCGCTTGGCCTCGTGCCGCGCCTGTCTGGCGTCGTCACGGTTTTTGGCCGTCCCTTGGCGAGTGAACGGGCGCGCGTGGCCTATGTCCCACAGCGCGCCAGTGTCGACTGGGATTTCCCGACACGGGTCATCGATGTCGTGATGATGGGGCTCTACCGTGATCTGGGTCTGCTCGGCCGCATTCGTGGCGCGCACAAAGCCCGTGCCAAAGCGTGCCTCGACCGGGTCGGCATGTCTGACTTCGCGGATCGGCAGATCGGTCAATTGTCCGGCGGGCAGCAACAGCGTGTGTTCCTTGCGCGTGCCTTGGCCGAAGATGCCGATCTCTATCTTCTGGACGAACCCTTCGCGGGTGTGGACGCCGCGACCGAAGCGGCCATCATCGGCGTTCTGAAGTCCCTGAGGGATGAAGGCCGGACGGTCATTGCCGTCCATCACGATCTGTCGACGATCGAGGCCTATTTCGACCGCGTTCTCATCATGAATGTCCGCAAGGTTGCGGAAGGCACCGTGGCCGAGGCCTTCAACGATACCGTCCTCAACGACGCTTACGGCGGACGACTGACCAGCGTGGCCCGCGCGGCCAGCTGATGCTCTTCGAGGCGCTGACACTCGGGCTTGGTTACAACGCCGCGCTTGTCGCGATTGGCGCAGCCCTTCTCGGGCTTGCCGCCGGGGTTACAGGCACCTTCCTATTCCTGCGCAAGCGCGCCTTGGTCTCTGACGCCATCAGCCACGCAACGCTGCCGGGGCTGGTCATTGCTTTTCTGGTCATGGTCGCCTTTGGCGGTGACGGGCGAAACCTCGCCGGATTGATGCTGGGCGCCGCCGCGTCGGCCGGCCTTGGTTTGCTGGCCGTGCAATGGCTCACGTCTTCCACGCGGCTCTCCGAGGACGCGGCCATCGGCGCGGTCCTGTCCGTTTTCTTCGGCTTCGGCGTCGTCCTGCTGACCGTGGTGCAAACGCTGGATGCAGGGCGTCAGGCGGGGTTGGAGGGCTTCCTTCTTGGGGCCACGGCAGGAATGCTTTTGGCAGACGCGGTTCTGATCGCCGTCTCGGGCGCGCTGGTGCTGGCGCTGGTGTTTCTGTTTCGACGCCCGATGACCCTTGCGGCCTTTGATCCCGGATACGCCGAAAGCGCCGGGATCAACCTCTATCGCACGGACCTGATCACCATGGGGCTGGTCATGGCGGTGACGGTCATCGGTCTGAAAGTCGTTGGTCTTATCCTGATCGTGGCCTTGTTGATCATCCCGCCGGTCACGGCACGCTTCTGGTCCGACCGCGCTGAAGTCGTCGTGTGGATCGCAGGCGCACTTGGCGGACTAGCGGGGTACGTGGGCGCAGCAATCTCTGCCACCGCGCCCGATCTGCCAACCGGTCCGATCATCGTGCTTGTCGCGTTTGCACTTTTCGTGCTGTCGCTTGTCTTTGCGCCGTCCCGCGGTGTCCTGTCCGCCGCCCTGAGACACCGCCGCTTTCAATCTGGCGTTCACCGGCGGCAGGGTCTCTTGTCGCTGGCCATGGGGCAGCCGATCTACGAACCGCGCACGCTTCGGCTTTTGGCCCGCGAAGGGTTGGCCCGGCCGGACGGCGTCCCGACCGAGCTTGGGGCGGGGGAAGCGTCTCGCACGCTTCGGGATGAACATCGCTGGACCATCGCACGCCGCATTCCCGAATATGAACTGGCGGCGGCGCGGTATGATGGGCTGACCCGTCTGGAGGATGTCCTGACCGCCGATCAGATCGCGGATATCGACGCGCGTATCGCGCCGCTGAGCGAGGTGTGATGCCCATGTCCGGTGCCGATTTCGTCCCTTTCTCGCTGGTTCCGCTTCTGACGGGTTGCCTTGCGGCCATTGCTTGCGCGCTGCCCGGCAATTTCCTTGTGCTGAGACGCCAAGCTCTGATCGGGGACGCCATCAGCCACGTCGTGCTTCCGGGTATCGTTGTTGCTTTTCTGCTGACTGGGGTGATCGCGACCTGGCCGATGCTGATTGGCTCTGCGGCCGCCGCGCTTCTGGCCGTGACGATGATCGAAGGCATCCGCCGCCTCGGTCGGATCGAATCCGGCGCGGCCATGGGCGTGACCTTCACGACGCTCTTCGCGGCGGGCGTCTTGCTTCTCGAACAGTCGGACACCTCGGGCGTTCATTTGGACGTCGAACATGCCCTTTATGGCAATCTTGAAAGCCTGATCTGGCTCGACGCAACGGGCTGGAGTTCGCTTTGGAACGCTGAAGCGCTGGCCGGCCTGCCGCCGGAGCTTGCCCGGATTGCCCTTGTCACCGCCCTTCTTTCCCTGATGCCGGCCGTGTTCTGGCGGGCCTTGGCAATTTCCACATTCGACGAAGCCTACGCCGAAAGCCTTGGTCTGCCTGTCCGCGCGATCAGTCTTGGACTGGTGATTGCAGCCGCCTTGGCCGCGGTCGCGGCATTTGATGCCGTGGGCTCCATCATCGTGATCGCGATGTTCATCTGCCCGCCCGCGGCGGCACGGCTGATGACCAACACCCTTGGCGCGCAGGTCGCACTTTCCGTTGTCTTTGCGTTGGTTTCAGCCGTGTTCGGATATGTCTTCGCGGGCTATGGTCCGATCTGGCTTGGCGGAGAGGACTCCGTCTCTGCCGCAGGCATGATCGCCACGCTCTCTGGCGTCATTCTCGCGCTGGCCGCAATTGCGGGGCGACACAGGAAAAGTAGCATCTGATCCGGGGCCGGAACTCTGCGCCTCAGTTGCGGGGGCTTGGAACATGCGCCGATTTTGTGCATTGACCCCGTGTCACGGGACACGAATGTTGAGCGCTAACAACAAGGGGAACCGGTCATGAGCGACCAGATCACGGACATTTTCGTTATTGGCGGCGGCATCAATGGCACGGGCATTGCGCGCGATGCGCAGGGGCGTGGCCTGCAGGTGACGCTGGCCGAGATGAACGATCTGGCCTCGGCAACCTCATCGGCGTCGACGAAGCTGTTCCACGGCGGCCTGCGCTATCTGGAGTTTTTCGAAGTCGATCTGGTCAAGAAGGCCCTGATTGAACGCGAAACGCTGTTGAAGGCCATGCCGCATATCTCTTGGCCGATGCGCTTCGTGCTGCCCTACCACCCCTCCATGCGCTTCGACAGCACGACCCCGGCGTCGCGTCTGCTGACGCGCGTGATGCCGTGGATGAAAGGCCGCCGACCGGGCTGGATGATCCGTATGGGCCTTTTTGCCTATGACCATCTCGGCGGGCGGGAGATCTTGCCAGCCACTGAGACGCTGAACCTCAAGAGCCATCCGGCGGGCAAGCCTCTGGTCGACAAGTTCGAAAAGGCGTTCGAGTATTCCGATTGCTGGGTCGAAGACAGCCGCCTTGTCGCGCTCAACGCGCGCGATGCCGAAATCCGTGGCGCCAAGATCATGGTCAGAACGAAAGTCACTTCGGCAGAGCGGACCGGCGATCACTGGACCATCACGACCGAAGATATCGACACCGGTGCCGCCCAGACCCATACCGCCAAGGTCATCGTCAATGCCGGCGGCCCTTGGGTCGAAGACATCGTTCGGACCAAGACGCGGCTCAACACGTCCGAGGGCATCCGGCTGGTCCAGGGCAGCCACATCGTCACCCGGCGGCTCTACGACCACGACAAATGCTACTTCTTCCAGGGCAGCGATGGCCGCATCATCTTCGCCATCCCTTACGAGACGGACTTCACCCTGATCGGCACCACCGACCGCGAATATGAGGGCAACCCCTCGGACGCGACCTGCACCCCGGAAGAGCAGGATTATCTGATCAACTTCGCCAATCAGTATTTCAAGGAAACACTGACGACGGACGACATCGTCTGGACCTATTCCGGTGTCCGCCCGCTTTATGATGATGGTGCCAAATCGGCCACCGCTGCCACACGCGACTATGTCCTGTCGCTGGATGAAAATGGCCCGCCTGTCCTTTCGGTCTTCGGCGGCAAGATCACCACCTACCGCAAACTTGCCGAACAGACGTTTGCCAAGCTGGCAAAGTTCTTCCCGACGGCAAAGGCCGACTGGACAGCTGAAGTTCCTCTGCCGGGCGGCGACTTCCCGGTCGACGGCGTGACGGCGCTTGTGGATGGGCTGAAGGCTGACTTTACCTTCCTGACCGATCGCTGGGCGCTGCGCCTTGTGCGGGCCTATGGCACCGAAGCGCGCGAGATCTTGGGCGACGCCAACACGGCTGAAGACTTGGGCGAGGATTTCGGAGCCAACCTGACCGCTGCGGAAGTGCGCTGGTTGATGGACAAGGAATATGCACGCCGCGCAGAAGACGTGGTCTGGCGCCGCTCCAAGCTGGGGCTGAGGCTGGATGCAACCCAAATCGCCCAATTGGACGACTGGATGCGCCAGCAGCCGGTCCGTGCAGCCGCGGAATGAACCAACTGCCTTTCATCGGTCCCTAAATATCCCGGAGGGGTTCGGGGAGGCTGGCCTCCCCGAATGGGCCTGTGCAAGGTAGAAAACGACAAAAGACCAAGGGGAGGACCAGATGACCTACATCATGGCCATTGATCAGGGCACGACGTCGAGCCGCGCCATTCTGTTCGACGAAGACATGAAGATCTGCGGTACGGCGCAGGAAGAATTCGAACAGCATTACCCTGCCTCCGGCTGGGTCGAGCACGAACAATCCGACCTTTGGACAACCGTGGCCGCGACGGCGCGCGGTGTGATCGAAAAGGTGGGATGCTCTGCCG
Organism: uncultured Rhodobacterales bacterium; assembly: GCA_964566835.1. Lineage (GTDB taxonomy): Bacteria > Pseudomonadota > Alphaproteobacteria > Rhodobacterales > Rhodobacteraceae > CAZMKY01. Next base: position 33,141 of record CAZMKY010000064.1, on the reverse strand, counting down.
ACGATATCGCGGCCATCGGCATCACCAACCAGCGCGAAACGACGCTCGTTTGGGAAAAAGACACGGGCAAGCCCTTGGGCCGCGCCATCGTCTGGCAGGACCGCCGCACGGCAGATTTTTGCGCCGAGATGAAAGAGGCAGGCCACGAAGAGACGATCATCCAAAAGACCGGTCTGCTTCTCGATCCCTATTTCAGCGCGACCAAGCTGAAATGGATCCTCGACCAGCACGAAGGTTCGCGCGAGCGTGCCCGCAAGGGCGAGCTCTTGTTCGGTACGGTCGACAGTTACTTGATCTGGAAGTTGACCGGCGGTGCCGTCCACGCGACCGATGCGACAAATGCCTGCCGCACGATGCTTTGCGATCTTGAAAAGGGCACGTGGTCGACGACGATCTGCAAGCTTTTCGACATCCCGATGGAGATGCTGCCGGAAATTCGCGATTCCAACGGCGACTACGGCGTCACGCGGGCGGATCTTTTCGGGCGCGAGATCCCGATCCTCGGCGTCGCGGGCGATCAGCAGGCAGCCACGGTGGGACAGGCCTGCTTTGAGCCGGGCATGATGAAGTCGACCTATGGCACAGGATGTTTCGCGCTTCTGAATACGGGCGACACGCCGGTCTGGTCTGAAAACCGGCTGCTCTCCACCGTCGCCTATCAGATCGACGGCAAGCGGACCTATGCGCTGGAAGGTGCGATCTTCATTGCGGGCGCGGTTGTCCAGTGGCTCCGCGACGGCTTGAAGATCATTCGCGAAGCCAAGGAAACCCAGCCTCTTGCCGAAGCGGCCGACGCCGCACAAGACGTGGTGCTGGTGCCCGCCTTTACCGGCCTCGGCGCACCTTATTGGCAGCCGCATGCCCGTGGCGCGATCTACGGCCTGACGCGCAACTCCGGACCCGAGGAATTCGCCCGCGCCGCTCTTGAAAGCGTCGGATACCAGACACGCGACCTGCTGGAGGCCATGCGTGCCGACTGGCCCGAAGCCGAAGGCGATCAGGTCCTTCGCGTGGACGGCGGAATGGTCGTCAGCGATTGGACGATGCAGTTCCTCGCCGACATTCTGGGCCGCCCCGTCGATCGTCCAGAGGTGCCGGAGACCACGGCGCTTGGGGCTGCGTGGCTGGCGGGCATGAAGGCCGGTGTCTATCCGGGCATTGACGAGTTCCCGAAGCGCTGGAAACTGGATGCGCGATTTGAACCTGCGATGGACGAAGAAACACGCGCACGGAAATACGGCCTTTGGAAGAAAGCCATCGATGCCACGATGAGCGTTTGATCAATCGAAGTTAGGGGAATCGCATTTAAGAATGGTGCGATTTCCCGCTCGATCTGCCTGGCCGTGGCTCTCTTGAACGCGTTACTTCTGCAACAAGGGCAGTGTGTCGCAGGACACGGCTATCCCGTGCTAAATACCTTATTTCGTTATCGCTAACACGCTTTGTGTGAACGGGCGTGTCAGAACCGTCTGAAAGAACTGTTTCAGTTTTTGGCCTTCCCCTTGCATGCGCAGAAACCCTTCTAGATAACCCGGCAGAATGTTTTACGAGAGAACCGCCAAGGGGCGGGGAAGTTGAGGCGACATGGATCAGCTCAAAGATCAGATCATCGGTCATCTGCGCTACCGGATCGGCAAGGATCCGGAACATGCGACGGTCTATGATTGGCGCATGGCACTGAGCTTTGCGACGCGGGACCGGATCGTCGACACTTGGTTCGCGTCCACTCAGGCCACGTATCGTGCCGACGCCAAGCGGGTCTATTACCTCTCGATGGAATTTTTGATCGGTCGTCTGCTCGAGGACGCTCTGGTCAACACCGGCATCCACGACGACGCCAAGGCGGTCTTTGACAGCCTCGGGCTGGATTTCAATGCTGTGCTTCATGACGAACCCGATGCCGCTTTGGGCAATGGTGGTCTGGGCAGATTGGCCGCGTGCTTCCTTGAAAGCCTCTCGACGCTGGGCTTGCCCGCGATGGGATATGGCATACGGTACGAACACGGCCTGTTCCGGCAGCGGTTTGAAGGTCAGCGTCAGATCGAAGAGCCCGAAGACTGGCTGACGCAGGAACATGCATGGGAATTTGCCCGCCCGGAAGCCGCGTTCGAGATCGGTTTTGCCGGTCACGTCCATGCGCGCGGCGACGATCGCGCCATCTGGCGTCCGTCCGAAGGGGTCATTGCCGAAGCCTACGATACGCCCGTCATCGGGTGGCAGGACAACTGGGCCAACACCTTGCGTCTTTGGGGGGCGAAGCCCACGAAGCTCTTGGACCTCGACCGGTTCAACGCCGGCGACTATGCCGCCGCGGCCGAGCCCGAGGCGCTGGCCCGCACGATCAGCCGGGTGCTTTACCCCGACGATACGACCGAAGGCGGCAAACACCTTCGTCTGAAGCAGGAATACTTCTTTACCGCGGCATCGCTTCGCGATCTTCTGCGCCGCTTTGAAAGCGAACACACCGATCTGCGCGACCTACCCAAGAAGGTCGCCATCCAGTTGAATGACACGCACCCGGCCATCGCGGGGCCAGAGCTTGTCCGCCTTCTTTTCGATGAGCGCGGATTGCCTTTCGACGATGCCGTTGAGGTGGCGCGCGGGTGTCTGAATTACACGAACCACACGCTTCTGCCAGAAGCGCTGGAGCGGTGGTCCGATGGCCTGATGGGCTATTTGCTGCCGCGCCATCTGCAACTGATCGACCGTATCGATCATGCCCATGCCAAGCAGTATCCGTCGCGCACGATTTCTGTCCGCGAGCATGGTCAGGTCAAAATGGGTGAGTTGAGCTTCCTCATGGCCAGCCGCGTGAACGGCGTCTCGGCGCTGCACACGGAGCTGATGAAGGAAACCGTGTTCTCCGATCTCCATGGTCTCCACCCGGAGCGGATCGTGAACCAGACCAACGGTGTCACACCGCGGCGCTGGCTCCGCACCTGCAACCCGGGCCTGTCCAGTCTGATTGATGAGACGATCGGCGAGGGCTGGACGGCGGATGCCGAAAAGCTGACCGGATTGGAGCCGGCCATCGAAGATGCCGCATGGCGTGACCGCTTCATGTCCGCCAAGCGCGACAACAAGGTGGCGCTGTCGAATTGGGTCAAGTCGACGATGGACATCGACCTCGACCCTGATGCCATGTTCGACATCCAGATCAAGCGGATCCACGAATACAAGCGCCAGCATCTGAACGTGCTGGAAACCATCGCGCTTTGGCAGGAAATGCGGGACAACCCGGACAAGGACTGGACGCCGCGCGTCAAGATCTTTGGTGGCAAGGCCGCGCCGGGCTATGTTTTTGCCAAAGAGATCATTCACCTGATCAATTCGGTCGCACGCGTCGTCAACAACGATCCGGCAACGCGCGGTCGCCTGAAGGTCGTCTATCCGGCCAACTACAACGTCACGCTGGCCGAGCGTCTGATCCCTGCGGCTGATTTGTCTCAGCAGATCTCGACCGCGGGCAAGGAAGCGTCCGGCACGGGCAACATGAAGTTCGCGCTGAACGGGGCGGTCACCATCGGCACGCTTGATGGGGCGAATGTCGAGATTCGCGAACATGTGGGCGCAGACAACTTCTTCCTTTTCGGCCTGACCGCGCAGGAAGTGATGGAGCGCCGCATGATCGACGGCCATGCAGGGCAGGCCATTGGCGCCGACCCCAAGCTCGCCCGCGCGTTGGACACGCTTTGGAACGGCACCTTTGCAGACGGCGACCACGACCGGTTCCGGTCTATCGCGGACAACATTGCGGGGCCTGACTATTTCCTCGTCGCGTCTGACTTCAGCGACTACTGGCGTGCGTCACGTGACGTAGACGCGGTCTTCCGTGACGGCGAGAAATGGGCAAAGATGGCGGCATTGAACACGGCACGCTCGGGCTGGTTCTCGTCTGACAGAACGATCAAGGGTTATGCCCGCGATATCTGGAAGGTGGATCCGCCGGGACCGATACGGAACCTTGCCGCCGAATAAGCGTTGGGTCGGCAAGGGACGAAAAGAAACGACGGGGAAGATCATGGCAAAAGCGGCGAAACCAACAAGCTTATTGCCTGCTGAAGACGCCCGACGGGTCATTTCCGGTCAGCACGATAATCCGTTTTCGGTCCTCGGACCGCACATGGTGAATGGCGTTCGCCACGTGACCGCGTTTGATCCTGCGGCGGTGAAAATGGCCGCAGTTACCGAAGATGGCGCCTTTGAACTGACCGCCGTTCAGGCGGCCCCGGGACTGTTCAGCGGCCCGGTAAAAGGTGACAAGCCATACGGCCTGCGCGGCATGTCAGGTGACGGTGCCAGCTGGGACTACGAAGACGCTTATCGTTTTGGCCCGGTTCTGGGCGAGATGGACGAGTACCTTCTGAGCGAGGGCACGCATGAGCGTCTTTGGGATGTCCTCGGCGCGCACCCGCGCGAGATGGACGGCGTCCATGGCACACACTTCGCGGTCTGGGCGCCCAATGCGCGCCGCGTGTCCGTCGTGGGGGACTTCAACGCATGGGATGGTCGCCGCCACGTGATGCGCCGCCGTGGGGCGACCGGGGCTTGGGAAATCTTTGTGCCGGGTGTGGGCGAAGGTCAGGCCTACAAATACGAAATTCTTGGCGCCAATGGCGTCACCCAGCCGTTGAAGGCGGATCCGGTCGGCTTCGGCAGTCAGCATCCGCCGGAAAACGCCAGCGTCGTCCGCGACATCTCGGGCTATGGCTGGGACGACGATGCGTGGATGGCAGGACGCCAGGCCAAACAAGCGCTCGACGCACCGATTTCGATCTACGAAGTCCATCTGGGATCGTGGAAGCGGAAGTCCGCCGAAGGCAACCGTCCGCTCAGCTACAAAGAGCTTGCGGTCGAACTGGTCGATTATGTGCGGGACATGGGTTTCACGCATATCGAGCTGTTGCCGATCAGCGAATTTCCCTTCGATGGGTCGTGGGGCTATCAGCCGGTCGGGGTCTATGCGCCAACGATCCGCTTTGGCCCGCCGCATGAATTCCGCGATCTGGTGGAGGCCGCGCACAATGCCGGCCTTGGCGTCCTGATCGACTGGGTGCCGGGGCACTTCCCGACCGACGCGCATGGCCTTGGCCGTTTTGACGGCACGCCGCTTTATGAGCATGCTGACCCGCGTGAGGGGTTCCACATGGATTGGAACACCTACATCCCGAACTTCGGGCGCACCGAGGTTGCGAACTACTACATTTCCAACGCGCTTTACTGGTTGGAGGAATACCATATCGACGGGCTGCGCGTGGATGCCGTGGCCTCGATGCTCTACCGCGACTACAGCCGGAAAGAGGGTGAGTGGGTGCCAAACAAGGATGGCGGCCGCGAGAATTATGAAGCCATCGGCATGCTGCAGCGGATGAACACCGTCACCTACGGCAAGGTCGATGGCATCATGACCGTGGCCGAGGAATCGACCTCGTTCCCCGGCGTGTCGCGTCCCGTGGATGGGGGTGGCCTGGGCTTTGGCTACAAGTGGAACATGGGGTGGATGAACGACACCCTCGAATACATCAAGAAAGAGCCGATCTACCGCAAATATCATCACCATCAGATGACGTTCGGCCTGCATTACGCGTTCTCGGAAAACTTCATTCTGCCGATCAGCCACGACGAAGTTGTGCACGGCAAAGGGTCCATGTTGGACAAGATGCCCGGCAACGACTGGGAGAAGTTCGCGAACCTGCGCGCCTACTACGGCTTCATGTGGATGCATCCCGGCAAGAAGCTTCTGTTCATGGGGCAGGAGTTCGCGCAGCGGGGCGAGTGGAACCATAACACCGAACTGGACTGGGGCTCGCTCGACAGCGACTACCACTCCGGCATGCAGCGCCTGATCCGGGACCTGAACCAGATCTACAGCGAGACACCGGCGCTTCACGTCAAGGACTGCGACCCGGGCGGGTTCCAGTGGATCGATGCAAATGCATCGGAAGACAGTCTCTATTCATGGATCCGGCGTGGGCATGACGGCGACACAGAAGTCGTTGTCATCTGCAACTTCACACCGGTTGAGCGTGCGGACTACGACTGCGCCATGCCAATTGCAGGCAAGTGGCGCGAAGCATTGAACACGGATGCCGGCACCTATGGCGGTGGCAACCGGGGCAACATGGGCACTGTGACCGCGCGGGAGGAAGCGCGTCACGGTCAACCGGCGACGGCAACGGTGACAATCCCGCCGCTCAGCACGGTTATTCTGACATTTGAGGGCGCCTGAGCGCCAAAAGGGGGAGAGAGATGCAACAGGTGAACAGACTTACGAACCGTTCGATGGCCTTCGTACTGGCCGGTGGCCGTGGGTCGCGGTTGAAGGAACTGACGGACAGCCGCGTGAAACCCGCCGTCTATTTCGGCGGCAAAACCCGGATCATCGACTTTGCCCTGTCCAATGCCTTGAACTCTGGCATCCGGAAAATGGCCGTGGCGACGCAATACAAGGCGCACAGCCTGATCCGCCATTGCCAGCGCGGCTGGAACTTCTTCCGGGCCGAACGGAACGAATTTCTGGATATCCTGCCCGCCTCGCAGCGGATGGACGACAAGACATGGTATGAAGGCACTGCCGATGCAGTGCGTCAGAACATCGACATCATCGACAGCTATGACATCGATTACATCCTGATCCTTGCCGGCGACCACATCTACAAGATGGACTATGAACTGATGCTGCGTCAGCACGTCGAAAGCGCGGCTGACGTGACCGTCGGCTGCCTGACGGTGCCGCGCATGGACGCCACGGCGTTCGGCGTCATGCATGTCGATCAGAATGACCAGATTACCTCCTTCCTTGAAAAGCCAGCCGATCCGCCGTCCATCCCCGGCGACCCGGATCATGCACTGGCGTCGATGGGCATCTATGTCTTCAAGTGGAGCTATCTGCGCGAGCTTCTGATCCGCGATGGTCAGAACCCCGACAGCGACCATGACTTTGGTGGTGACCTGATCCCCTATATCGTCGAGACCGGCAAAGCGGTTGCGCACCGATTTACCGACAGCTGCGTGCGACACACGCCGGACGCACCCGCCTATTGGCGTGATGTCGGCACGGTCGATGCTTTCTGGAAGGCCAATATCGACCTGACCGACTTCAATCCCGAGCTGGACCTTTGGGACCGGAACTGGCCGATCTGGACCTATTCGGAAACCGCACCGCCCGCCAAATTCATCCACGACGAGGCCGAGCGGCGCGGGACGGCTGTATCTTCGCTTGTCTCCGGTGGGTGCATCATCTCGGGCACGGAAATCCGGAACTCGCTTCTGTTCACGCAGGTGCATTCCAACAGCTATGCCTCTCTGGATCACTGCGTCGTGCTGCCTTACGTGAACATCGCCAGAAGCGCGCGCCTGACGAATTGCGTGATTGATCGCGGCGTTCACATCCCCGAAGGCCTTGTCGTAGGAGAAGATCCCGAGGAAGACGGCAAGTGGTTCCGGGTCAGTGACACAGGCGTGACACTGATCACCCAGAAAATGCTGGACGCACGCGCGGAGGGCTAAGATTGAGGCCTGTTCTATCCGTCACGTCGGAATGTGTGCCGCTGGTGAAAACCGGCGGCCTTGCCGACGTTGCAGGCGCACTTCCCGGGGCCTTGGCGCCGGAAGGTTGGGGCCTGCGCACACTGCTGCCGGGATATCCGGCTGTGATGAAGGCCTTGCCGGAAGCAGAGCCGGTTCTGGCCATCTCGGATCTCTACGGCGGGGCTGCAACCGTGCGGTTCGGCACGCTCAACGGGCTTGAGATCTATGTCCTCGACGCACCGCATCTCTATGCGCGCGACGGATCTCTTTATCTGGATGCCAAGGGGCATGACTTCGCTGACAACGACATTCGGTTCGCCGCACTGGGTCGTGTTGCCGCCGAAATCGCGCGCGGCGCCATTGCGGATTGGACGCCGGAACTGGTGCATTGCCACGACTGGCAGGCGGGGCTTGCGCCCTACTTCCTGAAGTCTTGGGGCGTGAATGTGCCGTCCATCCTGACGATCCACAATATTGCCTTCCAAGGCGTCACACCGGCGGACCGGATGGGGCATCTGGGTCTGAATCCTTCCGAATTCAACTCTGACGGATTTGAATACTGGGGGCAGATCAGCACGCTGAAAGCCGGCATCGTCTATGCCGACCGCATCACGACCGTAAGCCCGACCTATGCCCGCGAATTGACGACACCGGATTTTGGCATGGGCATGGACGGCTTGCTCCGGTCGCGGGCCAACGTGCTGAGCGGTATTCTGAACGGTATCGACACCGGCGTCTGGAACCCCGGCACCGATCCCGAGATCGCCGCTTACAAGGGTCCCAAGGGCAAGGCTAAGGCCAAGAAAGCCTTGCGGAAGGAATTCGGGCTGGAGAAGTCGGATGGACCTTTGGCTGTCGTCATTTCCCGTCTGAGCCATCAAAAGGGATTGGACCTGCTTCTGGACGCGCTACCGGCGTATCTGGATGGTGGCGGGCAGCTTGCCCTTCTGGGGTCCGGCGATCCGGGGTTGGAAGCCGCGTTTCACGACGTGGCCAGCCACCCCAATGTCTCGGTCAAGATCGGCTATGATGAAGCGCTGTCGCACCGGATGATGGCCGGCGGCGATGCTGTTTTGGTTCCGTCGCGGTTCGAGCCCTGCGGTCTCACACAGCTGATGGGCCTGCGCTATGGCACTTTGCCGGTTGTGGCGATGACGGGCGGTCTGGTCGATACGGTTATCAACGCGTCCCCGATGGCGCGACGCGCTGGCGTGGCGACGGGCATTCAGTTCAGTCCGATCACGGCGGCGGCGCTTGGCGATGCCTTGGGTCTTTTGCTGGAGCTTTATGCCGACGGTGAGGCTTGGGCAAAGATGCAGAAAAATGCCATGCGCCAGGACGTAGGCTGGGATGCGGCTGCGGCCGAATATGCTGCGCTTTATCAAGAGGTTGCCACGAAGGCATGACGACCTATCGGATCACGGAAGGCCGTGCGTCCCCGATGGGCGCCACGGTGGACGAAGACGGCGTGAACTTCGCCGTCTTTTCGCAGCACGCGACCGAGATGCTGCTCTGCCTCTTCGATGACAACGGTGTTGAGACCCGTCTGGCCCTGCCCGAACGCGACGGCAAGATTTGGCATGGCTATGTCGAGGGCTTGCGGCCCGGCGCGAAATACGGCTTTCGGGCACATGGCCCATATCGCCCCGATGAAGGCCACCGGTTCAACGTCAACAAGCTTCTGATGGACCCCTATGCCCGCCGTTTGACCGGACATCCGGTCTGGGACGACGCGCTGTTCGGGTTTGAGGTCGGAAACCCTGCCGCCGACCTGAGCTTTGACACGCGCGACAGTGCGAATTTCATGCCGCGCTCTGTGGTGGAAGACTTTACTGCGCCCCGCGCAGATCATCCGAACACGCCGATGGCCAAGACCATCATCTATGAAGCGCACGCCAAGGGCCTGACCGCCGGGCATCCGGCCTTGAGGGGCAAGGGCACGCTGGAGGCGCTGACCGCGCCAGAGATCCTCGATCATCTGAACGCGCTTGGCGTCACCGCGATCGAGCTTCTTCCGGTTCACGCTTTCATCAACGACCGGTTTCTCGTCGATCAGGGACTGACCAATTACTGGGGCTACCAGTCTATCGGCTTCTTTGCGCCAGACCCGCGCTATCTGGGCGATCACGGTATCGGCGCGTTTCGCCAGATGGTGGATGCCTATCACGCCGCCGGGATCGAAGTGCTTCTGGACGTGGTCTACAACCACAGCGGTGAGGGCGACCACATTGGCCCGACGCTGGCGTTTCGGGGCCTCGACAACGCCAGCTACTATCGGCTGCAAAATGACCCGCGCTACTACATCAACGATACCGGCACCGGCAACACGCTGAACATCGAACACCCGATGGTGCTGCGAATGGTCATGGACAGCCTGCGCTACTGGGTCGAGGTCATGGGTGTCGACGGTTTCCGCTTTGATCTGTGTTCGGCCCTTGGTCGAACCCCGTCCGGTTTCGACCGCGGCGCGGCGTTCTTTGATGCCATCCGGCAAGATCCGACACTGACCGGTGTGAAGCTGATTGCAGAACCTTGGGACATTGGCCCCGGCGGCTACCAGCTTGGCGCTTATCCTGCGCCATTTGCCGAATGGAACGACAAGTACCGCGATGGCGTTCGCCGCTTCTGGCGGGCAGATCCCGGTCGTGTGCCGGATCTGGCCGGACGCTTGACCGGGTCTGCCGCCCAGTTCGACCACACTGGCCGCCCGGCCACGTCGTCTGTCAATTTCCTGACGGCTCATGACGGCTTCACGCTGATGGACACGGTGTCCTATGCAGAAAAGCACAATCTGGCCAACGGAGAAGACGGGCGCGACGGCCATTCCGAGAACTACTCGGACAACATGGGGGTCGAAGGCGCGACAGATGACCCTGACATCATCGCGGCGCGTGCGGCGCGGCTGAGAGCCATGCTGGCGACGCTTCTTCTGTCGCAAGGCACGCCAATGCTGCTGGCCGGGGACGAATTGGGCCATTCCCAAGGCGGAAACAACAACGCCTATAATCAGGACAATGAGACCGCTTGGATCAATTGGGCAGATGTTGATGAAGACACGTTGTCTTTCACCAAGTCCCTTATTGCATTCAGAAAAGCACACCCCGTCCTGCGCCAGAAACGCTTTCTGCATTCCCGCGAACGTGCGGCGGATGGGGTCGAAGATCTGTTCTGGTGGAAGGCCGATGGCACTCGCATGGCGCAGGGCGACTGGAATGACCCATCGCGCAAGCTGATCGTTGCAGAGATGCGCACAGCCGCCGGCACGCCGGACTATGCCGATACCGAATATGCCGTGCTTTTGATCTTCAATGCCGGAGACGAGGCTGAAGTCGTCCTGCCTCTGCCGCCTGACGGACAGAAATGGCGACTGGAAATCGACAGCGCCGTACCTTCGCGGCCACCCGAAGACATTACCGGCGGGACATTCACGATCGAGGCGCAGTCCGCTGCCGCCTTTGTTCTCTATGCCCCGAACGAGACCTGAACAGGAGGATCCTCCATGGACGCAATGACCATTCAGACGGCCCCGATCGAGGGGCAAAAGCCCGGCACATCGGGACTGCGAAAAAAGACACGTGTCTTTATGGAGCCCCACTATCTGGAAAACTTCGTTCAATCGATCTGGAATGCGATCGGTGGTGCCGAGGGCAAGACCTTCGTCCTTGGCGGCGATGGACGCTACTTCAACGATCGCGCCGCGCAGGTCATCCTGCGCATGGCCGCGGCGTCCGGGGCCAAGCGCGTTATCGTGGGCCAGAACGCGCTTTTGTCGACGCCGGCGGCCTCGAACCTGATCCGTCAAAGGGAAACGGACGGCGGCATCATCATGTCGGCCAGCCACAACCCCGGTGGCAAGGACGAAGACTTTGGCGTGAAGTTCAATGGCCCGAATGGTGGTCCCGCCACGGAAGATGTCACGGGCCGGATATTCGCGGAAACCAAGACGCTCAGCGACTACAAAATCCTTGAAGCGCATGATGTCGATCTGAGCGAGCTTGGCACGACCGAGCTTGGCGGCATGGAGGTCGAGGTTGTCGATCCCGTTGACGACTATGCGCGCCTTATGGACACGCTTTTTGACTTTGATGCGATCCGCACGGCGTTTTCCAACGGTCTGACGATGCGCTTTGACGCGATGCATGCCGTCACAGGGCCTTATGCCAAGACAATCCTCGAAGGCATCTTGGATGCGCCCGAAGGCAGCGTTCTGAACGCGGTGCCGCAGCCCGACTTTGGCGGCGGGCATCCCGACCCGAACCCGATCTGGGCCAAGCCGCTGGTCGATCTTGTTATGTCGGAGAATGCGCCAGATTTCGCCGCCGCGTCGGATGGCGATGGCGACCGGAACATGATCCTTGGGCGCGGTCTATATGTGACGCCATCGGACAGCCTTGCGGTCTTGGCGGCCAATGCGCACCTCGCGCCGGGATATGAAAAAGGCCTTTCTGGCGTAGCCCGGTCCATGCCGACAAGCGGCGCGGTTGACCGCGTGGCGGCCGAGAAGGGATTGGATTGCTACGAGACGCCAACCGGCTGGAAATTCTTCGGCAATCTTCTGGATGCGGGCCGCGTGACGCTTTGCGGCGAAGAAAGCGCAGGAACCGGCAGCGATCATGTGCGCGAGAAGGACGGGCTTTGGGCCGTGCTTCTCTGGCTCAACATCCTCGCGGTGACTGGCAAGTCGGTTGCAGAACTGATGGAGGAACACTGGGCGCGGTTTGGGCGGAATTACTATAGCCGCCACGATTATGAAGCGGTGGACAGCGCCAAGGCCGAGGCCATGATGGAGAGCTTGCGCGGCAAGCTGGCCAGCTTGCCGGGGCAAAGCTTTGCCGCTGGCGAGGTCGCGATGGCGGACGAGTTTGCCTATGACGATCCTGTCGACGGGTCCCGCTCGGAAGGGCAGGGCATCCGGATTGGGTTCACCAACGGGAACCGCATGGTCTTCCGCCTGTCGGGCACGGGCACCGAAGGCGCCACGATCCGGATTTATCTGGAAAAGGTCGAAGAGGACCCGGCGAAACTTGGTGCCGAAGCCGAGGAAGCGCTCGCTGACGTCATCGCGACCGCGCGCGAGATATCGGATCTGGAGGCGATGACGGGTCGCACGGAGCCAGACGTTAAGACATGAGCCTTTCAGATCGGATTACGCCCCGCCCGGACCATGCACATCGTCTGGCTGAATGGGCGCGCGACCAGCTTGTCCATGCCGATACTGCGTTTGAAGGCCGCCTGGCCATCTCGCGCAAGCTTGGTGCGAACCTTGAGGATGACGTCGTTACCTTCGGATTCTGGACGCCCGAGTTGCACGAGGCCGGTGTGCCGGATGGCGATATCTTTCTGGAGCTTCTCGCGCCGCGCGACACGCTGGATCTGACCACAGCCCGGCAGAGCATTGCCTTTGAACGGCTGCGCGTTCCGGCATATCGGCAAGACAGCCTGACCTTCGCCGCCGTCAGTGGTGCGGTCGCAGGGCGTCGCGACCAGATTGGGGATTTCTATTCGCTCGTCTGGCGGGACGCGGAAGGGACGTGGCACCGTATCTATGATCCCCTGGCGATGTCCGTACCGTTCGGCGTCTTCGCCCCGGCCGAGATCTATGACATAGCCGCGATGCAAGACGGTCGCGCGGATGCCGCCTATTTCGCGGCGCTGAAGGGCGATGCGCCGCACAGGTTTCAGCCGCCATCGAACATCCTGCAGATCCACGTGCCCACGGCCACGGCTGGCGGCACGCTGGCCAGCCTGACCCGGCGGTTTGAGCGCTTGGCCGAACGCGTGCGTGAAGGTCTGCCATTGGAACCTGAGGATCAGCTTTATCTCGGATATGATGCCGTACAGCTTTTGCCGGTGGAGCCCACGACCGTTTATGAGACAGGACCGGAGTTCTGGCAGGAAAGCGAAGGCGATGACGGCCCGGTCGTCGATCTGATCCGGCCCGATACGACGAACTGGGGCTATGACATCGTCATCTCGGGCATGGCGACAGTGAACCCGGTGCTATTGGAAAGCGGCCGTCCCGACGAGTTGATCGATCTGGCCGCCGTGCTGCACAATTTCCCGACCAAGCCCAAGATGCTGATCCTCGACGTCGTGTTCGGGCATTCGGACAACCAAGGCCTGAAGGCCTTAGCCCCGCAGTATTTCGCTGGCCCGAACATGTACGGGCAGAACCTCGACTACAAAAATCCGTCCGTGCGCGCGATCCTCTTGGAAATGCAGCGTCGGAAGGTCGATTTTGGTGCTGACGGCGTGCGGGTCGACGGGGCGCAGGACTTCAAGTGGTGGGATGCCGCCGAACAGAAGTTGAAACACGACGATGACTACCTGCACGCGATGGCGGATGTGCCGCAAAGCGTGGCGGGCACCGACTATCGGCCGTGGTTCATTTTCGAAGATGGCCGTCCTTGGCCCGAAGAGGATTGGGAACTGTCCTCGACCTATCGCGCGGTCATTGAGCAGATGCCGGACACCTTCCAATGGGGGCCGCTGACCTTCGCGCATAACACGCCATTTCTCTACACCTTCTGGCTGCAGAAATACTGGCGCATCCGCGAAATGCTGAGCGTTGGTGAAAACTGGATTTCCGGCACGGCAAACCACGACACGTTGCGGCGTGGCACCCAAGTGAATCCGCGGCTGAACATCAACACGCGGCTGGGCGACACCCGGATGGAGATCCTCGACAAGGCCTATGACAATCCGGCCGTGTCGCTTTTGACCTATGCCGTCTTCCCGGGTGTCCCGATGGACTTCCTGAACGCCACGGCGCGGGCCAGTTGGGGCTTCATCCGCAATCAAGATGACAAATACGGCGTCAAGGTCGTGGCGGAAGAAGCGATCAGCCTGAAATGGCAGGTGGACGAATATTCCTATTCGCGCCCTGCAAATTTCCGTCGTCTGAAGGCGCTTGGCTACGAGACGCGGGAAGAGCTTGCCCGTTTCTTCGACGTGCTGCCGTCGCTGGTGGAAGTCACGGATTATGATCTGGGCGAAATGGCACGGCTGCTGACCGCGATTGAGCCGCCGTTGGCCGGGGCGCATCCATTTACCGTGCGTGGCCTGAAGGACATCGCGCGAGCTTGGATGGACGACATGCATGACTACTGCAAGGTCACCAATTCAGTCTCGGATCTGGATCCGCGCCAGACCGATTTCATGCTGAACCTCAGGCGCTTTCGGCGTGAAAACCCGTGGCTTCGCCGGAACTTCGGGGACCGCGATCACTTCGACTATCTGCAGCCCATCGATGGACGCACGGTCTTTACCGCGCTTCGTCACAAGCCGGACGGCGGGCAGGTCTATGCGATTGTCCACATGGAGGGCGGTGAGACATCGGATTTCGATCCGCTCCGTCTCAAGATCCCGGGGCTTGAAGGGGCGGGATGGCGGTGTGTTCTGCGCACGCCGAATATCGGCGACGATTACATATCGGGGCCGATTGTCTTGCGTGACAGCATGGGGCTGGTGTTCGAGCGCGACTAGCGTTCGAACTGCACCTGCCCTTTGGTCCGGGCAGCTTGTTTCTTGCTTGATGGGTGAACACGGGCCCGCATCCCTGCGGTCTCGGATCGTCCTCAGCGCTGTCTCGGACAGAAGGGTGCCACCCCTTCGAGAGACCTGTTGTCAGCCACTGGCTTGAAAGACCAGCGACCGGGATGAAGCTTCGTTTGCAACCATCTGGCGTTCGGCTTTCGATTGCCTTGCCAAAGCGCGCGGCACCAAAAAGCCCGCCCCGATTGGGGCGGGCTGATTGTATTGCCAAGTCCTGAAGGGTCAGAGCGATCGCTTGACCTGCTCGTCCTCTGGGCCACCTAGCGACTGAAGACGCAGGGCGAGGATCCAGACCAGCGTCAGTCCAACAGTCCAGACATAAGCGCCCGAGGTGAAGGTTGCGACGACGGCCATGAACAGGACGAATGACGTCACAAAGCCCGCCACATCGCGGATGCGGTCCGAAATCGTCGCCATTTCAATCGCCGTCAGAACGGCCACGATGCCCACTGCGACAATGGCCGTCGCAAGCACGGGCAGGCCGCCTTCGGTCAGAAGCGTGAAGGGCGCGAAAACACCCTCGGGGTCGATCACGCCGGTGCGTTCAAACACCCAGAAGAGCGCGATGACCGAAATCCCGATGGAGACCGGCGCCGCGATCCGCGCGAAGTACCATGTATAGCGTGCGAAGATGGCCCCCAAGGCCAGCCAGGCCGCGAAGATGACGGCCAGTTGGCCAACTTCGACCCCGACATTGAAGCCGATCAGCTTTGGCACGAAGTGATCCGCACCCAGACCGAAATCGGCCAGAACGCTGGCAAAGCCCAGACCATGCAGAAGACCGAACAGGAAGACGACCACGGGTCGCCACGGCATCAGCCCCCGGGCCAGAACGTTCTCGATACCAACGTAGACGATAGAGGCCGCGATCAGCGGCTCCACGATGTCAGCGGGCAGGCGGATGATGTCCAAAGCTCCAAGCGCCAGTGTCACCGTATGGGCCAAGGTAAAGGCGCTGATCTGCCAAAGAAGCGACCCCATGCGGAGCGACAGGAAGAACAGGCCCAAGACGAACAAGATGTGGTCAAGGCCCATAGGGACGATGTGGTCGAAGCCGACGCCGATATATTCAATGAAGGCTTCCCATGCGCTTTGGTTGGTGGCGCCTTCACGCGGGATCGGGTCTGATGTGCCGCCAGTGGACAGGAACGCGCTATAGCCGCCCTCAACCCCGGTTTGGCGGATGATGAGGGGCCCAAGGCTTGGGTCCCAGCCAAAGACGACTGCGCTGCCGTCTGCTGGCAATGGGGCACTGATCGTGACCTCGGAAATCCGCGCAAGTTCGAGGTTTCCGATCTCATCGACGCGCACGCCCTGCAGTTCTGGCGCGATGTCGGCGTCGCCAGCCTTCAGGGTCAGGTTGCCGACGATGCCGGGCCAGGCTTCGCGGAACGCCTCGGCCATTTCTTCCGGCGGCAGGGCGCGCAAGGCGTCGTAGACTTCGGCCCGTTCGGACAGGTTGGTGTCGGCCAGCCCTTCAAGGTCCAGCCCGGCAACCGGGGCTTCGATGTTCCAGTCAAGAATGATTTCAATCTGGTCTTCAGAGATCGCCAGATCCGCCACCGCTGGCTGCACTTCATGCGCTGATGACGACTGCGTGACCGCAAAGAGCGCCATGCTTGACATCAAGAGGCAAAACCACACCCTCAGAAGCACACTACGCAAACGGACCGATGACATGCTGAGACCCTTTCTCATTCTTGCTGCAGTTGCATCTAGCACAGTCCCGGCGGAGAGCCACGAGTTTTGGATAGATCCCGAAAATCATATGCTTGCGCCCGGCGATACGATGTTGGCGAACCTGCGTGTCGGGCAGGAATACGAAGGGTCGTCCTACAGCTATATCCCCGACAATTTTGACCGCTTTGAGATTGCTTTCGAAGGTGATCTGTCGGATGTCGCCGGCCGCGTGGGCGACCGCCCGGCGCTGAACATGGCTGCGCCCGGCGAAGGGTTGGTCGTCGTGGTGCACGAGACGCGCGACTATGAGCTGACCTATAACGAGTTCCAGAAGTTCGTGGATTTCGTGGAACACAAGGACGCGACAGAGGTCATCGCGGCACACCGCGAGATGGGTTTGCCCGAAACGGGCTTCAAAGAGATGTATTCGCGCTATGCAAAGTCCCTGATCGCGGTGGGCAATGGCGAAGGTCAGGACCGGGACATGGGTCTCTTGACGGAAATCGTGGCGCTGGAGAACCCCTATACCGGGGATGTGTCAGATGGTGTCGATGTGCGGCTATTGTACGAGGGTCAGCCGCGGAGCGATGCGCAGATCGAGATTTTTGAGAAAGCGCCGGATAACGCGGTGGTCGTCACCCTGATCCGGACGGATATGGACGGCGTGGCCACAGTGCCTGTGCGTCCGGGGCATCGCTATATGCTCGATGCCGTTGTCTTGCGAGAGGTCGCGCCGGAGATGGAAGAGATCACTCTGGCCGTTTGGGAGAGCCTTTGGGCGAACCTGACGTTCGAGGTGCCCGC
The DNA here is from genome assembly GCA_964566835.1 of uncultured Rhodobacterales bacterium. GTDB lineage: Bacteria > Pseudomonadota > Alphaproteobacteria > Rhodobacterales > Rhodobacteraceae > CAZMKY01. The sequence continues at coordinate 15,573 of CAZMKY010000064.1, read as the reverse complement.
GGCGGAATGATCAGTCTTTGCGGTCCGTGTTGACCAGCCAGCCACCGGGACCGGCGATCTGATCGGGCAGCGTTGCAATCATGACTTCGCGCAGCGCGACGCAAGTCAGGAAAGCACAGGCAAAGGCGTCAAAGGATGGGGCAACAAGCTCTGGCATTGGATGGCTCCGTTTCGTGTCGATATTGACATAAAGACAGGCCAAATCGACGCGAGAGCGACAGCTGCAAGGTGATTTCAGAGTGATTTCAGGGCGTGTCCGGCACACCTGTGGCGGCCTCAGTCAAAGGGGTCGGGATCGTACCCCACTTCCGTCAGATAAAGGCCATCTGGCGGGGAAACCGGCCCGCATTCCGCCCGATTTCGCGCCTCTAGGGCGGATTTGACGCGATCGGGGCTCCAAGCGCCTGCGCCTACACGTTCCAGCGTCCCAACGAAGGACCGGACCTGATTGTGCAGAAAGCTGCGGGCCTTCACGTCGAAGTGGATCTCATCGCCATGGGCGGTGATGTCCAGCCGGTCCAATGTCTTCAGCGGACTTTTGGCCTGACACATGGTGGACCGGAAGGTCGTGAAATCATGTTTCCCGATCAGGTGTGCCGCCGCTTCCCGCATGGCGTCCACGTCCAGCCGGTGATTGAGCCGCCAGACCTGTCCGCGGTCGTGGACCAGTGGCGCGCGGCGCTGGATGATCCGGAAAAGATAGCGACGCGACAGTGCCGAAAAGCGCGCGTGGAAGTCATCTGACACCGCAGCGGCGGCCACGATTGCCACGGGCGCGGGCTTCAGGTGGTGATTGACGGCCTCGGACAGGCGGAACGGATCCCAGTCCTTCGCCATGTCGACATGGGCGACTTGCCCCAGTCCGTGCACACCTGCGTCGGTCCGGCCCGCCGCGGCGATGGCGGGCAGATCCGGTTCCAGCTTGGCCAGCGCAGCCTCGATGGCGCCTTGAACGCTTGGGTGCGTGTCCTGGCGTTGCCAGCCCGAAAAGGGCTGCCCGTCATATTCTATCTTGAACGCATAGCGTGGCATGGGATGTGGCCTACAGCGCGACGCAAAAAACCGCAATTGCCGGACCCGACTGGCAAGACAAGGTCAAGGTGCCTATGTTTCTGCGCGAAGAAGGAAGGGGTATCACCTTGGTTATTGGTGCGATTGCCGATGGTTTGACGCGCGGTGTAGAGGGGACGGTCAACACCGTCTCGGAAGCCTTCCTTGAACCGGTCGTCCGCTTGGGCGTGACCGGGCTTAGCCGTGCGGGCAAGACGGTGTTCATCACTTCGCTCGTGGCCAACCTGATCGACCGTGGGCGTATGCCGGGGCTTCGGGCCGCGGCGGATGGGCGGATCAGGACGGCTTATCTCCAGCCACAGCCGGACGACACGGTGCCCCGCTTTGCCTATGAAAGTCACCTTGCCGCAATGACGGGCAGCGATCCGATATGGCCGGACGGCACGCGCGGGATCAGCGAATTGCGGTTGAGCTTTCGTCTGCAGCCCGGTGGCCTTCTGGCGGGCGTCCGTGGGCCGAAGACGTTGCATCTGGATATCGTCGACTATCCCGGCGAATGGCTTTTGGACCTTGGTCTGATGGACAAGGACTTTGCCACGTGGTCGCGCGAGACGCTTCTACGCGCAGAGGGCCGGTCCGAGGCTGGTGCCTTCCGCGATGCGCTGCAAACGCTGGATGCAACGGCCAAGCTGGACGAGGTCGAAGCCAAGCGTGTGGCCGAAGCCTTTACCGGCTACTTGGTCGCCGCGCGTGAAGCCGGGTTTTCGGACTGCACGCCCGGACGCTTCCTGTTGCCGGGCGATCTTGCCGGATCCCCTGTTCTGACCTTCGCACCGCTGCCCGAAGGGACCGCGCCGCGCGGATCGCTCGCCCGGGAATTCGAACGACGTTACGAGGCCTATAAGCGAGAGGTCGTGCGCCCCTTCTTCCGGGACCATTTTGCGCGGATCGACAGGCAGGTGGTGCTTGTCGACGTTCTGGGTGCCATCCATGCCGGTCCGAAGGCGGTCGAAGACCTGCGCGTTGCGATGTCTGACATTCTTGGTGCATTCAGGCCGGGGCGAAATGCATTCCTGCAGCAGCTGTTTCTGGGCAAGCGGGTGGAAAAAATCCTGTTCGCGGCCACAAAGGCCGATCACCTGCACCAAGGCCAGCATGGCGCTTTGACAGCGATCACTGAGGCGCTTCTGAAAGACGCAAAGGCGCGGGCCGATTTTGCAGGCGCCGAGACGCGCGCCATGTCCATTGCCGCGCTGCGTGCCACGACCGAGGCCAGTGTGGACCGGGATGGTCGCAAGCTGGATGTTGTCAAAGGGCGCCTTCTGAAGACCGGTCAGACCGCGGCCTTCTATCCCGGGCGTCTGCCTGAGGATCCGAACCTGCTTTTGAACCCGGCACGCGACGGGGCCGAGGACTGGCTCGGGGCGGACTACGAGGTGATGAATTTTGCCCCCCGCGCGCTGGAGCGCAGGCCTGGCGAAGGCCCGCCGCATATTCGTCTGGACCGCGCTGCGGAATTCTTGCTGGGAGATCGGTTGAGATGACCGAAGACATGGGAAAGCTGCGCCGCGATGGGCCTGTTCTGATCGAACTCGAAGATCTGGAAGACAGCCCCGGCGATGCGCCACCCGTCACGGATGACGAAGCGATGCCGACAGGGCAGGCCATGCAGACCATGGCAGCGCTGGCCGCGCGGCCGCCCAACCGGCTGGCGCGCTGGTTCTGGCAGTTGCTGCTGAGCGTCGTTGTCTTCTTTGCGGGTGTCGCGGCCTGGGACTTTGTCACCGGCCTCGTCGCGCGGAACACCATTCTGGGTGGAATTGCTCTGGGGCTTCTGGCGCTGTTCTTGCTGGTCACCTTTGCCATCATCATCCGGGAGTGGGCCGCGCTGAGCCGACTGGCGCGGATCGAGGGCATTCACGAAGCCGCAGACGCTGCGCGGGCTGGTGGAGATCGGGATCAGGCTGCAGGCGTCGTGGGCAAGCTTTTGAGCCTCTACCGCGGGCGCGAGGATCTGCGCTGGGGCCGGGACCGTGTCACGGAGCGACAGGATGAGGTCTTCGATGCGGATGCGCTTCTGGAGTTGGCAGAAGACAGCTTGCTGGCCCCATTGGACGCGCGGGCCCGGCGCGAAGTCGAAGCGGCTGCGCGGCAGGTCGCGACGGTGACGGCTTTGGTGCCATTGGCCTTGGCCGATGTCGTGACGGCACTGACAGCCAATTTGCGCATGATCCGTCGTATTGCCGAGATCTATGGCGGACGCGGCGGATCGCTTGGTACGTGGCGTCTGACGCGGGCTGTTCTGACACATCTTGTGGCGACCGGTGCCGTGGCGGTTGGCGACGATCTGATCGGGTCGGTCGGTGGCGGTCACATCTTGTCGCGCATCTCACGCCGGTTCGGCGAAGGTCTGGTCAACGGTGCGCTGACAGCGCGGGTTGGCATCGCGGCCATGGAAGTCTGTCGTCCCTTGCCCTTTGTGGCCCAGCCCCGCCCCTCGGTCAGCGGCACGATCAAACGTGCGCTGACGGGGCTGTTCGGAACCGATCAGGACGAGACCTGAGATCAGAGGCGCGGTGCGCTGCGGGCGATGATGTCTGCAATCGTCGTGTTCCGGACGTCTTCAGCGCTGAGCCCGAGGTCTGCCAGTTCGTCGGTGGTCAGGTTTTGCATGCGGGCACGCTCCCGGTATGCGGCATTGAAGGACACGATCCAGTTCAGAAGCGAGATGCGGCGGGCGGGCTTGTAGGCGGTGCGGGTGTTTTGAAGCGTGATCATCTGAGGTCTCCGTTTGAAGCTATGCCACCAACATCGCGACCTCCCATAAAGCCATCGTAATTTTTGACAGCCGCTTGCAAAAAAAGTGCGTCAAGGGATCGTAAAATCGTAAGCTCATCCTAAATTTCTCGTCAGAAAACTGGGGGATTGAATGGAATCTCTTGCTGCCGACCTTTCGACCATGGTGCGCACGCCACTAGAGGCGAGCCATGTGGACGCCTTGCGTAAAGTTGGGACGGTGAAGACGTATCAGCCGGGTGATTATCTTGCGCGGCTGGGCGATCCGATCGAGATGTTTTTCTACGTTGAGGACGGCGAAGTTGAAGCCGTCGACCCGGCCACGGGCCAACGCTATGGCGAAGCAACGCTGGGCCCGACCCAATTTTTTGGCGAGATCACGCTGCTGTCCGGTGGACGGTCGATGATGGGCGCGCGCGTCGTTCAGCCGTCGAAGATCCTGTGTGTCGCACGGACAGATCTGCTGGAGCTGATGTCCCAGATCCCCGAGATGTCGGATATCATCGTCACCGTACTGGCGGCGCGCCGTCGCCGGCTTCTGGAATCGAACGAGGCCGCGCTGACCCTGATTGGCGCGGATGCCGACCGGGGTCTTCGCCGCATTGCCGCCTTTGCTGGCAGAAACCGCATCCCGGTGCGGTCTCTCGACATGCAAACTGACGAGGCCGAGGAAGAAGCGAAGGTCTGCAAGATCCCGATGGATCGCCCAGCTGTCATTTTCGGCAAGGAACCCGTCGAGGACCCGACGCCTGAAAAGATCGCCAAGCTTTTGGGTATGGATATCGATGCCTGCGATGACGAGGTCGTGGATGTACTGATCGTGGGTGGTGGCCCCGCCGGCGTGGCCGCCGCGGTCTATGCAGGGGCGGAGGGGCTTTCGTCTTTGGTCATCGAAGACCTGGCCATTGGCGGTCAGGCGGGCACGTCCAGCCGGATCGAGAACTACATGGGGTTCCCGACGGGGATCTCGGGCGCCGATCTCTGCTGGCGTGGGGAAGTGCAGGCGATGAAATTCGGCGCGCGCTTTGCCGTGCCCCGCCGGGCGACGTCGGTCCTGAAGCAGGATGATGGGTCTTTCTGCGTCACGCTCGACAACGGGGCAGAGGTCTGCGCCAAGGCCATCATCGTGGCCACGGGCGTCCAGTATCGCCGCTTGCCCTTGGACCGCTTGGAAGAGCTTGAAGGCGCGGGCGTCTATTACGCGGCCACGGATGTCGAGGCGCGGTACTGCCGAAACACGGATGTTGTCATCGTTGGAGGCGGCAATTCGGCTGGCCAGGCCGCGATGTTCCTCTGCCGGACGGCGGGGCATGTGCACTTGCTGGTGCGCGGCCCGTCCTTGGCATCTTCCATGTCGGACTATCTGCTGTCGCGACTGGAAGCGGATCCGGGCATCACGATCCACTATGAAAGCGAGATCGCGGAACTGCATGGCGCCGACAAGTTGGAGGCCGTCAGCATCATGGACAAGGCCGCTGGGGAAGCCCGGAAGCTCGACACCTGTGGTGTCTTCATCATGGTGGGCGCCGCGCCAAACACCGATTGGTTGTCGGGCTTGGTGGCGCTGGACGACAAGGGCTTCGTGAAAACCGGCGAAGCGGCGGATGCGGCGTCAGGATATGCCACCTCCTGCCCGGGCATCTTCGCCGTAGGCGACGTTCGTGCCGGATCGGTCAAGCGCGTGGCCTCGGCCGTGGGTGAGGGCAGCGTTTCCATTTCTCACGTGTGGGAATGGGTGAACCGCCACTAGGGCACCTCTAAAAAAAAATGCGACAATGTGGACAGGTCAAGGATGGAACCTGTCCACTCTGAAGTCGTTCTTCTTTAACAAATGGGATTTTTTTTGGCGCTCTGGCAAAGCGAGGAAAAACGTCGCGCAGAGAGCTGTAAGGGTCACAAATGACTGATATGAATGCAAAATCTGGTTCCGTGGTGCACGCTCATCCGTTCTTGAGGCGGTTGACCGGCGCAGGGACCCTATCCGAGAAAGACATCACGCTGCTGATGGATGCCCAACGCAATCGGATCAAGGTTGGCGCGGGGCGCGACCTTGTCCGCGCCGGGCAGCCAGCAACCTCGACCTATGTCGTTCAATCTGGCTGGTTCATCTTGCACTGCCTTTTCGACGATGGTCGGCGGCAGATCTATGCACTTGCCCTGCCGGGTGACGTCATTGGTGAATTCGCGCCTTACAGGGCCGAAACAACTTATAACGTGACTGCCCTGACCAGTGGTGAAGTCGCAGCGTTGAACTCGGCGGCTTTCCTTGGGCTGAAGGACAACAGTCTTGCCATCGCGCATGCGTTGGGCACGAACAGCGCACGCGACACGTCGATCCTGGGGGATCAGATCATCCGTCTTGGGCGCTTGTCTGCTTACGAGCGGCACTGCCACCTGATGCTTGAGATCTGGCATCGATGCCACGAGATCGGCGAGGTGCAGGATGGCTGGATCGACTGGCCGCTGAAGCAGGTTGATATGGCCGATATCCTTGGTCTGAGCCTTGTTCATGTGAACCGAACCGTCATGCAGCTGAAACGCGATGGGCTGATCACGCTGGAAAAGCGGCGCTTGCGGTTGAACGATCCCGAGAAGATGGCAGAGCTTTCGGGCTTTGAGGCCGCAAAGGTCAGCCTCAAGGCGGCCTGACACCCTTTGGCACAGGGCTTTGGCCCTTGCGCGCTTTACCTTACCGGCCTGTCCGACTAAGACAGCGCCATGAGTTTCTATCGCACGATCATTCGTCGAATTACGGGCCCGGCGCTCTGACACAGAGCCGCCGGGTTTCAGGCGTGAGACGACTCCGCCGCCCCATCGCCTATCCTACATGCTGACTGATCCAGGACACGCCTCCGATGTCTGCCGACACGCCTGACTACAAAGACACGCTAAACCTTCCCGAGACCGAATTTCCGATGCGCGCAGGCCTTCCAAAGCGCGAGCCTGACTGGCTGGCCCGGTGGAACAAGATCGGGGTCTATGACCGCCTGCGCGAGAAAGAGGGCCGCACGCCTTTCACGCTGCATGACGGCCCTCCATACGCCAACGGACATCTTCATATCGGCCACGCGCTGAACAAGACGATCAAGGACATGATTGTCCGCAGCCATCAGATGATGGGCCACGACAGCCGCTATATCCCCGGCTGGGATTGTCACGGCTTGCCGATCGAATGGAAGATCGAAGAACAGTACCGCAAGAAGGGCAAGAACAAGGACGAAGTCGATGTCGTCGAGTTCCGGCAGGAATGCCGTGACTTCGCAGCAGGCTGGGTCGATGTTCAGCGAGAGGAATTCAAGCGGCTGGGCATCACCGGAAACTGGGACGATCCGTATCTGACGATGGCGTTCCATGCAGAACGGGTCATTGCGGCGGAATTCCAGAAATTCCTCATGAACGGAACGCTCTACCAGGGCTCCAAGCCGGTCATGTGGTCGCCGATCGAGAAGACGGCCTTGGCCGAAGCCGAGGTGGAGTATCACGACAAGGAAAGCTTTACCGTCTGGGTGAAGTTCCGGGTGGTGAACACCGGTGACGTGACGCTCGACAATGCATTCGTTGTCATCTGGACCACGACGCCCTGGACCATGCCGTCGAACAAGGCGGTCGTTTACGGTGAAGACATCTCGTACGGGCTGTACGAGGTCACGGGCCGGCCGGAAGAATGCTGGGCCCGGATCGGGGACCGCTACATCCTTGCCGACAAACTGGCAGCCGATGTGCTGGGCCGCGCACGTCTGGACGAAACGATGTACCGGCGTCTCTGCGACATCACCCAAGACGATCTGGCCAAGATCCAGCTGACCCACCCTCTGGCCGGGGCCGAAGGGGCAAACGGCGAATGGGACGACATCCGCGACTTCCGTGCTGCGCCCTTCGTGACCGAAGATGAAGGCACGGGCTTTGTGCATTGTGCGCCGTCGCACGGCATGGAGGAATACGAGCTTTACCGCGATCTTGGCATGCTGGATCAGGTCATCACCTACAACGTGATGGATGACGGCGGCTTCCGCGAAGATCTGCCTTTCTTCGGTGGCACTTACATCCTCAGCCGCAAGGGCGGTGAGGGGAACGCGAACAAGGTCATCATCGACAAGCTGGCCGAGGTTGGCGGTCTGCTGGCGCGCGGCAAGATCAAGCACAGCTACCCGCACTCATGGCGCTCCAAGGCGCCTGTGATCTACCGCAATACGCCACAGTGGTTTGCGGCCATCGACAAGCCGGTGGGCGATGGGCAGGACCGGTTCGGGACGACCATTCGCGAACGCGCCCTGACCGAGATCGACAACGTCAAATGGACGCCGAAGTCGGGCCGGAACCGCCTCTATTCCATGATGGAAGGACGGCCTGACTGGGTGCTGTCGCGCCAGCGGGCCTGGGGCGTACCGCTGACCTGCTTCACCAAGAAGGGGGCCTTGCCGACCGACGCCGATTTCCTCTTGCGGAACGACGCGGTCAACGCCCGCATCCTGGAGGCGTTTGAAGCCGAAGGGGCTGATGCCTGGTACAAGGACGGCGCGAAAGAACGCTTCCTTGGCAATGATGTCGACCCGGACGCCTATGAGCAGGTCTTCGACATTCTGGATGTCTGGTTCGACAGCGGATCGACCCATGCCTTCGTTCTGCGCGACCGCGAGGACGGCACCGAAGACGGCATCGCCGATGTCTATATGGAAGGCACCGACCAGCATCGCGGCTGGTTCCATTCGTCGCTGTTGCAGTCGGTCGGCACGACCGGGCGCGCGCCTTATCGCAATGTCGTGACGCATGGCATGACGTTGGACGAAAAGGGCCTGAAGATGTCCAAGTCCATCGGCAATACCATCGTGCCGGAGGAAGTCATCAAGCAGTATGGCGCCGACATCCTGCGACTTTGGGTGGCCCAGTCGGATTATACCGCGGACCAGCGGATCGGGCCGGAAATCCTGAAAGGCACGGCGGACAGCTATCGCCGGCTTCGGAACACGATGCGGTTCATGTTGGGCAACCTGGCGCACTACTACACCGATGCGCGGGTGGAGCCGTCCGAGATGCCCGAGTTGGAGCGTTGGGTCCTGCACCGTCTGGCCGAACTGGATGGCCGCGTCCGCGACGGGTATCGCGCGTTCGATTTCCAGGGCGTATTCCGCGCGCTGTTCGAATTCGCGACGCTGGATCTGTCGGCCTTCTACTTCGACATCCGGAAAGACGCCCTTTATTGCGACGGGCCCGACAGCCTCAGACGGCGTGCGGCGCTGACGGTGCTGGATATCCTCTTCCACCGGTTGACCACATGGCTTGCGCCCATCCTCGTCTTCACGATGGAAGAAGTCTGGCTGGAGCGCTTCCCGGGTGACGACAGCTCGGTTCACCTTGTCGACATGCCAGAGACGCCAGAGGCGTGGCTGGACGCGGCTTTGGCCGAGAAGTGGGCAGGTATTCGCAAGGTGCGCCGCGTGGTCACCGCCGCGCTGGAAATCGAGCGCCGGGAGAAGGTCATCGGTGCGTCGCTGGAAGCCGCGCCCGAAGTCTATGTCGCCGACGCCGCGACACGCGACGCCTTGGGCACCGTCGATTTCGAAGACATCGCGATCACCAGTGACGTGACGCTTCTGGGTGACGCTGCGCCGGAAGGTGCATTCCAACTGCCCGAAATCGACGGCATCGCCGTTGTCTTCCGCCAAGCCGACGGCGAAAAATGCCAGCGCTGCTGGAAGATCCTGCCGGACGTTGGCACGCATGGTCACGACGCGGTCTGCGGCCGCTGTGACGCAGCGCTTGGCTAGGTTTCGCAAAAGCCTCAAAACGCCCGTCGGCAACCTGACACCGGTTGCCGATGGGACCCGGATCGTTGCGCTCGACTGGTTCGGCGATGCGACTGACGATTTGCCCGTCCTGAACGAGGCCGTGCATCAGCTGCAGGCCTATTTCGAAGGGGCTTTGACGACCTTCGATCTGCCGCTCAAGCTCGGCAACACGGACTTTCAGACCCGCTTTCTGACCGCGCTCACGGAAATTCCCTTTGGCGAAACGCGCACCTATGGCGATCTGGCTGAAGCGCTTGGTGTGTCGCCTCAGGCGATCGGGCAGGCTTGCGGCGCTAATCCGATCCCGGTCATCGTGCCCTGTCACAGGGTCCTGGCGGCAAACGGATTGGGCGGCTTTTCCGGCGCAGGCGGCGTAGAGGCCAAGGTCGCGCTTCTGAAACACGAAGGGGCTGCGTCGCTTCTGATCTGAGCAGCTGCACTTTCCTCTGTTCGGAAATACCCCCGCCGGAGGCCTAAAGTTTCTCGTGCCAGATCACCTGCTGCAGCGCACCCGCGCCCACCAGATAAACGCTGGTTACGATCAGACCCCAATGCGCCCAGCTTTCAGGGGCGAAGTCGACCCACGCGGCCCAGCCGGCAAAAAACGTCCACGCCAGCGCCATCGGCAAGGTGATCCAGCGCCAGCGCTTGGTGCGGACGGGGTGGACGAACTTGACGGGCAGAAACATCAGAACGGCCAAGACAATGACGATGGCGAGGCTGATCCAGAAGTTGGGTTCGATCGCGAAAAGAACCAAAACCACCATGTTCCAGCAGCCCGGAAAACCCGAGAACGAATAGTCGGTCGTCTTCATCCGGCTGTCGGCGAAATACATCGCGCTGGTGTAGGTGATGACGATGATCGCGCACCAGCCTGTCCATCCGGGCAACAGGTCGGATGCGAACAGCGCATAGGCCGGGATAAAGACGTACGTCAGGTAGTCGATAATCAGGTCCAAGAGCACGCCGTCATAGCGCGGTGCATTCGTCTTGACGTCGTAGTGGCGCGCCAGCGGTCCGTCGATCCCGTCGACAAAGAAGGCGACCACGAGCCAGAGGAACATCAGGTCCCATTCTTTGCCGGCCGCGGCCAGAAGGGCCAGCATGGCAAAGACCGCGCCGGTGGCGGTCAGCAGGTGCACGCAAAGCGCCCTGAATTTGGGGCTGGGGCCGGGGAATTCGGATGAGGTCATGAGAGTGTCATGGCCGACCTTGGCAGCGGGCGCAAGCGCGCTGTCATCCCCGCGCCCGCGGATGGGCGGCGCGGTAGACGTCCATCAGACGCGCGCCATCGACTGCCGTATAAGCCTCGGTTGTCGACAAGGAGGCATGGCCCAGAAGCTCTTGAATGGCGCGCAGGTCGCCGCCGGCGGACAAGAGATGGGTTGCAAAGCTGTGTCGCAGGGCATGCGGTGTGGCCGACGCAGGCAGGCCCAGCATCAACCGGGCGTTCTCCAGCGCCTTTTGCACGACACGGGGCGAAAGTTGCCCGCCACGGACACCGCGAAACAGAGCGCCCTCTGGCTCAAGCGGGTAGGGGATCGTCTGCAGATACTGGTTCACGGCGTCTTTTGCGGCGGGCAGAACAGGCACCGCGCGTTCCTTGCCGCCCTTGCCGACGATGCGGAGCGTGGTGCCGAAAGGGGCGTCCTTCCGCTTGAGCGAGAGCGCCTCTGATATCCGGAGCCCGCACCCGTAAAGCAGCGTCACCACGGCTGCGTCGCGCGCGGTGACCCACGGCTCCTTGTCCTCTGACACGGTGCTGAGCAGATCCCTAGCGTCGCTGACGCTGACCGGGCGGGGCAGCTTGCGCTGGAAGCGCGGCGCCCGCGCGGAAAGAATATCCGAGACGTCCTTGCCTTCCCGGTCGCCCAGCCAAGACATGAAGCCTTTGACCGCCGACAAGGCGCGGGCCAGTGACCGTGCGGCGATGCCCCGGTCGCGTTCGTGTGCCATCCAGGCGCGCACATCCGTCAGCCCGGCCGCCAGAAGCGTTTTGGGGGTTGCGGGTGCCCCGGCGTGATTTTGCACAAAGGCGGCAAAGCCCAACACGTCGCGACGATAGCTTTCGCAAGTCGCCTCGGCACGGTTTTGCAGCGCCTTCAATTCGATCAGCCAGCGTTCAAGCGCGTCAGTGGTCGCGGCCGGAATCATCCAAGCCAGCGGCGCATGGCGCGCTCAAACACCCCGCCGAGGAAGGACAGAAGTTCCGTGCCCTGGCTGGATTGAAACTGTTCCGGATCATCAGAGGCAAAGGCCAGAAGTCCGGGCAGGCGGCCTTGGCCGAAGTCCAGTCGGATCAACGCTTCCGAGCGGACCCAATCCGCACCATAGATGCCGCCATCCTTGATCGCTATGCCACGCAAGGTCACCTGCCGTGGCGACATGTCCCGGCCAAGCGTGATGTATTCATCGACGAAGCCGGGTTCAGCGACCGAAAGGATGTCGGCGACGCTGGCCAAGGCCGGGTCGTCGGCGTCATCGTGGCTTTCAAGGACAAGCCTGATGCGCCCAACGCGCAGGATATCGGCCACTTCGCCTGACAGACGGTGCAGGAAGTCTTCGAAATCAACCGGCTCCAAGAGGCTCAGGACCGCGCGGTGGATCTGGTTTGTTCCGGCAAGGTTGTCATAGGCGGCGGCGATGACGCTTTGATGCGTGTCTTCCAGCCGGGTCAGACGGGCCTCCAGCCGGTCCATCGCAACACCGCGCAGATCGACGACATTGTTGCCGCGCTGCCCTTCGGTCGCGGTGATCAGCACCCGCATCAGATCTGCGTCGCCCAGGATCATGTCTGGCTCGGATAGAATTTTCGCGCGGATCGTCTCCGCGAGATCGCGTTGTTCGGTCATGTCTGCTCTGCCTCTGGCATTTTTTTGAGAGGTTAACAGAGCGGGGCGTGGGACGTCATCTGCATTTCGGTCGTCACCAGAGAGTTGTGGCGCGAAGGTCGCGGGCGGCAAACGAAAACGGCGACCCGAGGGCCGCCGTCTTTTTGCGTTCACTTGGTCGCAGCGATCAGAGGATCGACTGACCGGTCTTGGCCCAATCGTCGAGGAACTGCTTCAGGCCTTTGTCCGTCAGCGGGTGCGACGCCATCTTCTGGATCACCTCCGGCGGGGCGGTCGCGACGTCAGCACCGATTTTCGCGGCTTCCGTCATGTGGTTCACGGTGCGGATCGATGCGGCGAGAATTTCGGTCTCGAAGCCATAGTTGTCATAGATCTCGCGGATGTCGGCGATCAGGTCCATGCCGTCGAGGTTCAGGTCATCCAAACGCCCGATGAAGGGCGAGATGAAGGTCGCGCCGGCTTTGGCAGCCAGAAGCGCCTGATTGGCCGAAAAGCAGAGAGTGACGTTGACCATGTGGCCTTCGCCGCTGAGGTGCTTACACGCCTTCAGGCCGTCCCACGTCAGCGGCACCTTGACGGCGATGTTCTTGCCCAGCTTCAGCACTTCGTGGCCCTCGGCGATCATGCCTTCGGCGTCCGTTGCCACGGTTTCGGCGCTGACCGGTCCTTCGACCATCTCGGCGATCTCTGCGATCACTTCCTTGATGTCGCGACCCGACTTGTGGATGAGCGACGGGTTGGTCGTCACGCCATCGACCATTCCAAGCTCGTGAAGGTCACGAATGGCGTTCGTATCGGCGGTATCGACAAAGAATTTCATTTAGAGTGTCCTTTCGGCGCTGCGTTCGGGCGCGTGTTAGCGCAAAACTTGGCAAGGCTAAAGAGTGGCTGATCGTCCCGGTCGGGAATTGCAGTGACCGGGGCAGACTGATAGCTCGGAAGTCCTGAGGTTTTGGAGGTGCTGCATGGATCTGACGACTTGGTTTGCATTTGCCAGTGCGTCGATCGCGCTGTTGCTCATTCCGGGACCGACCGTGCTTTTGGTTCTGGCCTATGCGCTGGGGCAGGGGCGACGCGTGGCCGTTCCGACGGCTTTGGGTGTGGCCGCCGGGGATCTTATTGCAATGACTGCATCTTTGGCGGGTCTGGGCGCGCTTGTGCTGACGTCGGCGACACTCTTCACGGTCCTGAAATGGGTCGGCGCCGTCTATCTGGTCTGGCTTGGCCTGCGCATGATCGCCTCGGCCGGGCGAAGCTCTGGCCTGTCGGTCAAGGCGGACAGGACGCCGATCACTGGACGCGAGGCATTCCTGAATGCCGCTGCCGTCACTGCGCTAAACCCAAAGAGCATCGTTTTCTTCATCGCCTTCGTGCCGCAATTTCTATCGCCCTCGGCGGCTTTTGCCCCGCAGGCGGCGATCCTGATTCTGACGTTTGTGGGCTTCGCGGCGATCAACGCGCTGGCTTATGCCATTCTGGCCGACCGGCTGCGCGCCAAGATCGCCCGCCCGCGGGTGCTGACATGGATGACACGTGTCGGTGGTGGCGCATTGGTTGCAATGGGGTTGGCCACGGCGGCGGTGCGGCGCGGAACCGCCTGAAACGTTCGTGATGGATGGCAGCTATCAACACGGTGACCTGATCTCGGTTCTGACGACGCAGCCGTTGGACCGGACGTTGGATTACAAGGCGCCGGAAGGCGGGTGCCAGATCGGTGACTATGTCGAAGTGCCGCTTGGCCCGCGCAAGGTGCTGGGTGTCGTTTGGGGCGACGGCGAAGGTGGCTATGACCTGTCCAAGGTTCGGGCGGCTTTCCGGGTGTTGGACGCGGTCCCGATGCGCGAGACCATGCGCGAGTTTCTGACCCGCGCGGCGGCTTACACCCTGACGTCCATGCCGGCCATGCTGCGCTTGGCCACCCGGTCACCGGGCTTGGGCGATCCGCCGTCGATGCGCACGATCTACCGGTTGGGAGAGGGCGCGCCGGACCGCATGACCGACGCGCGTGCCCGTGTGCTGGAGACGCTGGAAAGCTATGGTGGACTGGCCTTCACCTTGGGCGAGTTGGCCGAGATGGCCGGAACCTCGTCCAGCGTCATCAAGGGACTGGTCAAGCAAGGTGTCGTTCAGGAAGAGGCCAGCCCGCGCGACTTGCCCTACCCACGACTTGATCCGGGCCAGAGCCAGTATGACCTGACGTCCGAGCAGCAGGCGGCCGCGGACGCCTTGAAGGCGGGTATTCAGGACGAGACGTTCAAGGCGACACTTTTGAAAGGCGTCACAGGGTCCGGCAAGACCGAGGTTTATCTGGAAGCCGTTGCGGCGTGCCTGAAGAAAGGGCGGCAGGCCTTGGTGCTGTTGCCCGAGATCGCGCTGACGGCAGAGTTTCTGACCCGCGTCGAAGCGCGGTTCGGGGCGCGTCCGGCGGAATGGCACCACGGTGTGACCATGACCGAGCGCAGGCGGGCATGGCGCATGGTGGGCGAAGGTGGTGCGGAATTGGTTGTGGGGGCAAGATCCGCGCTGTTCCTGCCCTTTCGCGATCTGGGTCTGATCGTCGTCGATGAAGAACACGACACGTCCTACAAGCAGGAAGATGGCGTCCTTTACAATGCGCGCGATATGGCGGTGCTTCGCGGTCAGATCGAAGGGGCTCAGGTGGTTCTGGCCTCGGCCACGCCATCGCTGGAGACGTGGGCCAATGTCGATCAGGGGCGCTATGCGCGGCTGGAGTTGAAAAGCCGATTTGGCCCCGCCGTCATGCCGCGCATGGAGGCGATTGACATGCGCAGCGAGGATTTGCCCGCGTCGCGCTGGGTGTCGCCCCGGCTGGTTGGCGAGGTGCGCCAGCGTGTCGAGGCCGGGGAACAGGCGCTCTTGTTCCTCAATCGGCGTGGCTATGCGCCGGTGACGGTCTGCCGGGCCTGTGGGCATCAGATCGGATGCGATCACTGTGACGCACGCATGGTGGAACACCGCTTCCTGAAGCGGCTGGTGTGCCATCAATGCGGCGAGACCAAGCCGATGCCAGAAGCCTGCCCTTCGTGCGAGGTCGTCGGCAAGCTGGCGCCCGTCGGGCCGGGCGTGGAGCGTTTGGGCGAAGAAGTGGCGGAGCTGTTTCCGGAGGC
>CAZMKY010000063.1:0-2171 GCA_964566835.1 uncultured Rhodobacterales bacterium | reverse complement strand
CGTGGTCAATATGTCTCTGACGAAGATGGCGAAAGCTATCTCGATCAGATCAAGGACAAGCAAAGCACGACAGAAACCTTCCTGGCCATGAAGGTTGCCGTGTCGAACTGGCGCTGGGCCGGTGTGCCGTTCTACCTGCGGACGGGCAAGCGTCTGAAAGCGCGACAGTCAGAGATTGCGGTCGTCTTCAAGGATGCTCCGCATTCGATCTTCGGGCAGGCGCTGGGCCGCCACCGGAACATCCTTACGATCCGCCTGCAGCCGAATGAAGGCATCAATCTTGGCGTCACCATCAAGGAACCGGGCCCGGGAGGCATGCGTCTTATCGACGTGCCGCTCGATATGACGTTCAAGGATGCTTTGGGACCGGACGCAGATCACATTCCAGACGCGTATGAGCGTTTGATCATGGATGTGATCCGCGGCAACCAAACGCTCTTTATGCGTGGTGATGAGGTCGAAGCGGCCTGGGCTTGGACCGACCCGATCATCGAAGGCTGGCAGGACGGTGCAAACCGGCCTGTCGACTATGCCGTCGGATCCACAGGGCCTGAAGATGCCGCTATGATGCTGCATCAGGAAGGCCGCAAGTGGCGTGAGATTAAAGAATAAGCGGGAACCGCAGAGGAGCATCTGATGGAGTTCATTGAGTATCCCGACCGGGAAATGCTGATGATCAACCTCGCACAGCAGATCGCGGGAGAGTTGAACACCTGTCTGATGCAGCACGAACATGCGTCGCTGGCCGTTCCCGGTGGCACGACCCCGGGACCGATGTTCGACGATTTGTCTGCTGCGACGCTGGATTGGTCGCGCGTGCACGTGCTTTTGACAGATGAACGCTGGGTGCCAGAAGACCACGAACGCTCGAACACGCGCCTTCTGCGTCAGCGGCTGCTGACCAACGAGGCGGAAGCGGCGCAACTGGTTCCACTTTATAAGCCGGGACTTTCGCCAGACGACGCCTTGGCCGACCTTTCTGAAGGCATCTCGCCGGAGCTTCCGATTTCGGTCCTGCTGCTAGGCATGGGGGCCGACATGCACACGGCGTCTTTGTTCCCGGACGCGCCGGATTTGGCTGAAGCCATTGAAGGGCGAGGCGGGCCACTGGCGATCGTCCGACCGGAGGGGCAACCCGAAGCACGCATCACGCTGACGGGCCCGGTCTTGCGGTCTGCAATGTCGACCCATGTGCTGATCACCGGACCGGAAAAGAAAGAGGCGTTGGAGCGCGCGCAGAAGCTGCCGGCAACGGAAGCACCGATCTCGCTCGTACTCAGGAACGCTGTTGTCCATTGGGCAGAATGATGGAGGCTGAAATGGATTGGAAACGTCTGAAAGAGCATGCGGCGAAAGCTGCCGAAACGCCAATCCTTGAGAGATTCGAAGACGACGGGCGCGCTTCGGATTTTTCGGTCGCGGCCGGGGATCTGCTGTTTGACTACTCGAAAACCTCGATCGATTCCGATGGACGCGAACTGATGCTGTCTATGCTTGCGGACGCTGGCGTCGCCGCGCGGCGCGATGCGATGTTCGCGGGCGAGAAGATCAACGAGACGGAAGGCCGGGCTGTCCTGCACACAGCCCTGCGCAACCTGACTGGGACACCCGTCGTCGTCGATGGCGAGGATGTCATGCCCGGTGTTCTTGGAACGCTCGGTCGAATGGAGGCGTTTGCCCGCGATGTCCGCAAGGGTCGGTTCACGGGGCAGGGCGGCCCGATCACCGATGTCGTGAATATCGGCATCGGTGGCTCTGACTTGGGCCCTGCCATGGCTGCTCTGGCTCTTGCGCCCTACATCGACGGGCCGCGCACGCACTTTGTCTCGAACGTCGATGCCGCCCATATCGCAGATATTCTGCGCCCCTTGGATCCCACGACGACGCTTGTGATCGTCGCATCGAAGACGTTCACGACGATCGAGACAATGACGAATGCCGATACCGCCAAAAGCTGGATGGCTGGCAGTGTCGCCAACCCGGCAGAGCAATTTGCGGCGCTTTCGACCGCTGCCGACAAGACCGAAGAGTTCGGTATTCCTTCGTCCCGCGTGTTCGGGTTCGAAGACTGGGTTGGCGGGCGATACTCCATGTGGGGGCCGATTGGCTTGTCTTTGATGATCGCAATCGGACGTGATGCGTTCCAGGCGTTCCTCAAAGGTGGGGAAGCG
>CAZMKY010000062.1:0-6887 GCA_964566835.1 uncultured Rhodobacterales bacterium | reverse complement strand
GCAAAAGCCGTCTTGCAGTCTTGTCCGCCAGAACATCGCGAAACCCGCTGGCTTCGGTCGCCCCGTCTGCTGCCCACCACTCCTGACGCATGAAAAACAGCGCCAGAACGACCGAAAGCGCGAAACCGGCGGCGAACAAGGCAAAAGGCGCGCCGGTGATCAAGCCAAGCGCGGTCGGCGCGACGGCTGCCAGTGAAACACCAATCAACGATCCGGTCTCGCGCCAAGTCGCAAGTCGAACATGACCTTTCTGTCCCAAAGCCTCGGCCGTCCGCACGCCTTGGGCGTAGAAGTTGATCGTCAGAAAGCTGAACCCGCTGAAAAGCACCGTCAGCGTCAAGGCGAACCAGAGAAGTGGTGCAACCGGCGGCTCAACGGCGAAGAGACCGACCATCGCCAAAGCCATCGCAAGACCACCCAGCGCAACAGCCAGAGCACGATGCGCCTGAAAGGCTTCGCTCATCCAACCCAGAATCGGGTCCTGGACGAAGTCGATCAGCCGCAAAAGCCCCAGCACGACACCAAGCGCAGCAAGGCTGACGCCATACTCATCGACAAAGAATTTCGGCGCGTGGATATAGATCGGCAAACCGGCTGCCGCGATCGTGGCGGCGAACAACGCGTATGCCGGAAGATTGGGAGTTGTCCTCGTCACCGCGACACCTCGTCAAGCGGTGGCTCCGGGCGGACACGGTAGCGCGCGCCCTTCCACCAAAGCTTGGCCGCTTGCCAATGGATCAGCGCCAAAACCCGCCGCGATCCGAGGGGGCGCCGCACCATCGCACGCAGGATCGTCCCGACACCAAGCGCCTTGCGTCGGCCAGCAAGCGTCGCAATCAACCCACCGTTCCCGGAGGTGTAGTCGATCCGGATCAGGACCTTGCCTTCCGCTAAGTCGAAACGGAATGCATACCCACCTTCGATTGGCTGGAAGGGCGAGACGTGAAAGATCTTTTGCGCGGTGAGGGTATCTGTGGGCTGGATCGGACCGTGATCCTCGCGGTGGCAGAGGTAGGAATGGCGATCGCCGAACGTGTTCGTCACTTCCGCAATGACAACACGCAAAGCGTCATTGGCATCCCAAACCAACCAGAAGGACACGGGGTTGAAGACGTGTCCAAGAACACGCGGCTGGGCCAGAAGCTCTAATCGGCACCCCGCGTTCGGCAGATCATGTGCCGAGAGCACATCGCGAACCCACGCCGCGCCTTTGCCGGACTGCGGCGCACCGCCGTGATCACTGTCGTGCAGCGTCATCAGACCGCGGGCGTTGCGTCCGAAGAAAAGCGGCTTCTTCAGGTCTGCTTCCGGGTCGAGACACACATAGTCAATGGAATAGCGAAAGGCGTTGTCAATTGCGCCCTTTCGGCCATGCCACGTTACGGCGTCGATATGTTCGACGATCGCTGTCATTCGGCGGCCAACCTCATGGCAGCTTGCGCCTCGATGCCTTCGACAACGTCCATCGCGCTGCTCAACCCATCTTCGTGGAAGCCATTCTTCATCCAAGCGCCACAGAACCACGTTGCATTCTGTCCATTGATGGCGCGCATCGTGTCCTGCGCCGCAAAGGCCGCAAGATCATAGACCGGATGTCGCAAGACCGTTTCGTCATAGATCAGGTCTTCGCGGATAGGCCGCGTTGTATTCAGCGTAACGAACATCGGATCGTCATGCGGAATC
Organism: uncultured Rhodobacterales bacterium; assembly: GCA_964566835.1. Classification (GTDB taxonomy): domain Bacteria; phylum Pseudomonadota; class Alphaproteobacteria; order Rhodobacterales; family Rhodobacteraceae; genus CAZMKY01. The sequence continues at coordinate 5,204 of CAZMKY010000062.1, read as the reverse complement.
GGCTGGAGCGAATTCATCCAGTAAGTCAGATCGATCTGATCTGACGCCTTGTCGTTGGCCTCGGTGTAAACCCACGACGCCCATGCCAGCTTCTTCTTCGGCATGATGCTGGAATCGCCGTGCAGGACGACCTTGTTCGGCTGATAGCGAATGGCCGAAAGCGCCGTGCGTTCGACACCCGTGGCATCCGACAACATACGCAAGCTGTCGTCGGAATGCGTGGCCATGACGACGGCGTCGAACTTCTCCCACTCTGCGCCGGCGGTTTTGACTTCGGCTCCGAAATGGGTCCGGCGGACAGCGTCGATCGGCGCGCCTTGGCGCAGCGTGACACCCTTTTTGGACATTCCCGCCTCGAGACGTTTGACATACTCGATAGAGCCACCCTCGACCGTGTACCACTGGTGCTGCTCGTAATAGCCAAGCAGGGCATGGTTCTCGAAAAACTGGATCATCGCCCGTGCCGGGAAATCCAGGATCTTTTCTGTCGGCGTAGACCAAATCGCGCCGGACAGGGGCAAAAGGTAATAGTCACGGAACCACGCCCCTGTTCCCAACTTGGCCAGCAGATCGCCAATCGTCATGTCGGCGCAATCAGCGACTCCAACCGCCTCTCGGTTGAACTTCAGAATATCCATGATCATCCGAACAAAGCCGGGCCGCAACGCGTTCCGCTTCTGCGCCAGAACGGCATTCACACTGGCCAAACCATACTCGATGCGCCCCCCACCGATTGAGGCACCGAAGCTCATGTTGCTCTTCACCACAGGAACATCGAGTTCCTCGAAGAGCCTGACCAGGTGGGGGTAGTTGGCATAGTTGAAGACGATAAATCCGGTATCCACGGGCTGATCGCCCCGGACGCCGGCCACTTTCGTGCGCGCGTGCCCGCCCAAGCGACCTTCGGCTTCGAAAAGGGTGACGTCGTTACGTTCGGCCAAGTGATAGGCCGCGCCCATGCCCGATATCCCGCCACCGATCACGGCTATTTTTTGCCGGATCGCTCCGCCTTCTATCAAGTACATGGATCTTCCTTTCCCCTGCCGTCCTCACATCACTTACGTGACGCAAGCGGCATTGGTTTAAAGTCTAGAAAAATAAAAAAGTTAACCCCGGGGTGATCCGACACCAAACGCCATGCGTAGAGAAGACAAATGCCCGATGATCTGAACACCGAGTATTTGGATGAAATCCAGTCTGGTGACGCTTATGCTGTAAGCGCAACCGGTAAGGATTTTGACAAAGTGGTCGGTGTCAGCGCGACGTTGAATGCGCAGAAGGAAAACTGGACGTGGCACATGAGCCGCATCCATCTGCATCAGGATCAGTCTGCTTTTGCTGACCTGTTCCAGCACTTTGCGCCGCGTGTGAAGGCATTTTTGATGAAGTCGGGGGCGAATGAGTCGCTTGCCGAAGAATGCATGCAGGAGGTGATGGCCACTCTCTGGCAGAAGGCACATATGTTCGACCCCTCGCGGGCCAGCGTTGCGACGTGGATCTTCACGATTGCAAGGAACCGCAAGATCGACGCTCTGCGCAAACAGCGCAGACCCGAACCCGAGGATCTTCCCTGGGGACCGGAAGCCGAACCTGACCAGGAAGACGTCATCGCACTGCAACAAGAGACGGACAAGTTGGCAGAGGCAATCGCCGAACTGCCTGAAAAACAAAGGGAACTGATCCAGCAGGCTTACTTCGGTGACTTAAGCCACTCCGAAATAGCCGAGGCAACGGGGCTGCCGCTGGGCACAATTAAATCGAGGATACGTTTGGCGCTGGAACGCTTGCGCCACGCGATGAGGTGAAAACGGGAACATGACCACAATCAATCACCATCTGAACGCCGAGATCCTGACGGGTTACGCGGCGGGTACATTGCCGGAAGCTTTCAACCTTCTGGTCGCCACCCACATTTCGCTTTGCGACATGTGCCGGGCAGAATTGGGCGCGCTGGAAAGCATCGGTGGAGCGATGCTGGACACAGAAGAAACTGTCGCCGTATCGGACAACGCTCTGAAATCAGTCTTTGATCTGATTGAACGCAACCCGAAAGACCCGATCCTGACGCAGCCACCCACGCAGAGATCTGCGGTCTTCCCGTCGCCTTTGCAGGACTATGTCGGAGGCGATCTGGCCAATGTGAAGTGGCGCAATGTCGGTGGCGGTGTTCGCCAGTCGGTGCTGCAAACCTCTCGCGATGCCTCGATCCGCCTGCTTAGCATTCCGGGCGGCGCTGCAATGCCGGATCATGGCCACCGTGGCACAGAAATGACTTTGGTGCTTCAGGGTGCCTTCATTGATGACGGCGAACGTTTCGGTCGCGGCGATGTCGAGATCGCGGACGAGCACCTCGAACACACGCCTGTCGCCGAAGTTGGTCAGGATTGCATTTGCCTTGCTGCCACGGACGCACCACTGAAGTTCCGTCAGTGGCTGCCGCGGATCGCACAGCCTTTCGTCGGTATCTGATCTTTACTCAGCCGCCTTGATGACGGGCGGCTGATCGTCTTCATCAAAATCGAAGGCTTCCAGACGGCGGGCACGCTTGCCCGCCTTCTCGGCAGAGATGCGGATCTCATCCACATCTTTCGAGGCTTGCGCAAAGTGGCGATCAAGGTTGCCGACGCGCGTCTCCAACCGTCCGACGTCACCGTAAAGCAAGCCAAGTTCTTTCCGAATGGCACCTGCCTGTTCGCGCATACGAGCATCCTTGAGGATGGATCGCAGTGTGTTCAGTGTCGCCATGCAGGTCGTGGGCGAAACGATCCAAACGCGGGCCTCGAAGCCTTCACGCACCACGTCGCCGAAGTTGGCATGCAATTCCGCATAAATCGCTTCGGACGGCAGGAACATCAATGCGCCGTCTGCCGTTTCGCCTTCGATCAGATACCGCTCCGATATCGCCTTGATATGGGTGCGAACCGCTATCCTGAGCGCCTTCTTGGCTTCTGCCGTTTCCCACTGTGTGTCGGCTGCCATCAAAGCTTCGTAAGCCTCAAGCGGGAACTTCGCATCAATGACAATAGGCCCGGGAGGCAGCGGCAAGTGGATCAGGCAATCCGCCCTTCGTCCATTCGATAGCGTCGCCTGCAAGGTATAGGCGTCCGCTGGAAGTGCCTTGCCCACGATATCGTTCAATTGAATTTCACCAAACGCACCGCGCGCCTGCTTGTTGGACAAGATGTCCTGCAGCGAAAGAACATCCCCTGACAGCGCTTCGATCTTGGCCTGCGCCTTGTCGATTGTCTCCAACCGTTCTGACAATGCACCAAGTGAACGCGCCGTTCGCCCGGCGGATTCATTCAAGCTCAATCCCATGCGTTCGGTGACGTCGGCCAATCGTGCCTCCATCAACTTCAGCATGTTCGACTGGCTCGCCGCCTGCGCCTCGCTCACGTGGCTCAGTCCGCCTGCGAGTTGCTGCTGTCCGTCCCCCAGCTCTGTCACGCGTCGTGCGAGGTGTCCGATGTCATTGCCCAAAGGCTCAAGGGACTTCAGCCGACGTAGTGTGGCCAAAAGGATCGCAAAGACGACAACGGCAAACACCACGCCAGCCGCAACCAGCCAGACCACCGGATCATCGAGTTCAACGGTAAAGAATCCAATCTGTATCATCTGCGCCCGAACAGCCTTTCGATATCAGCCAGCTTCAGGTGGACATATGTCGGCCTTCCGTGGTTGCACTGCCCTGAATGTGGCGTCGCCTCCATTTCCCGAAGAAGCGCGTTCATCTCTTCGATCCGCAAGCTTCGTCCGGACCGGACAGAGCCATGGCAGGCCACCCTGCTCAGGATCGCATCCAGACGCGCCCGAACCGCATCGCTGCTTCCAAGGTCAGTCAATTCATCGAGCACATCCCGCACCATGCGGGCGGCATCGACTTGCCCCAGGATCGCCGGCGTCTCCTGCACGGCAATTGCACCGGACCCGAACGGCTCTATCACGAGGCCAACATTAGCCAGGGTGTCGGAGACTGCCATCAGCCGCTCGATTTCACCAACGTCCAAATCCACAATGACGGGCACGAGCAAAGCCTGGCGCGCGACGCCGTTCTCGCCCATTTGGCGCTTTAGGCGTTCGTAGACCAGACGCTCATGCGCGGCATGTGCGTCGACCAGAACGAGGCCCTCTTCCGTTTGCGCCAAGATGTAGGTCTCGTGAAGGTGGGCGCGGGCCGCGCCCAATGGCGCTGCGACGCCCTCATCAGGCCCCGTTTCGGTCTGTTCGATTTCTTCTTTTTCGACGACAGGCGCATCCCATCTGGCTGATGGTTCCTCGAACGCCTGATCCAGAACCGGCATGACCGGACGCGGAGCCGCTGCGCTGGCACGCGACAGATGGTCCATCTGATAAACACGCGGCGTGTCGCTTGTCGGTGCGGGCCGGAATGCGCCGAGCGTCTCGTTTGCAACAGTGGTTGAAGCGCGGTGTCCCGCATTCGCCAAAGCGTGGCGCAGCCCAGACACGATCAAACCGCGCGCAACACCGGGATCGCGGAAGCGGACTTCGGTCTTGGCCGGATGCACATTCACGTCGACCAGTTGGGGATCACAATCAATGAAAAGCGCGGCCGCGGGATGCCGATCGCGGCTGAGGAAATCCATGTAAGCCGCGCGCAATGCGCCGGTCAGGGTTTTGTCCTTCACAGGCCTCCCGTTGACGAACAGAAACTGCTGAACCGCTGCACCACGGGAATAGGTCGGCAAAGCCGCATAACCCGTCATGTGAAGCCCGTCCCGTTCTGCATCGAGAGCGATGGCGTTTTCTGTAAAGTCCTTGCCAATGATCGCCGTCAGACGGCCCTTCAATGCGGCCTCAGGCGCGCCACGTTCGGCGGGGTAGTCAAAGATGGAACGCGGGGCGTCGTTCGTTTCGTCCGTGAAGGTGAAGCGCACGTAGGGCTCGGCCATGGCAAGACGACGCAACGTGTCTGTCACCGCCTGCATCTCGGCCCGATCGCTCCGCTGGAATTTCAGCCGCGCGGGCGTCGCGTAGAAAAGGTCGCGCAGTTCGACGACGGTGCCTTTGGACAAAGCGGCGGGCTTGACCACGGACATCTTTCCGCCAGCAACGCTGATCGTCGCGGCCTCGCGACCGTCGATGAAGGATTGTTGTTCCGGCGAAGCAGCGATCAACCGGATCGTGGCGATGTCGGAGAGACGGACAAATCCCCCCGCGTCGGAATCGAGGACAACGATGTTCTC
>CAZMKY010000061.1:0-3698 GCA_964566835.1 uncultured Rhodobacterales bacterium | reverse complement strand
CACGACGCCATCGTCGGACAGATAGCCATGCTCGTTGCACATCAGACCATAGCGGCAGCGGCCAACGGGCAACGTCGACATCATGTTTGTATACATCATGTCGAGGAAACGACCGGCGTCCGGTCCCTTGACAACAAGCTTGCCAAGGGTCGATGCGTCCAGAAGACCGACATTGTCCCGCGTGTTCAGGATCTCTCGGTTGACGGCCTCTTCAACGCTTTCGCCGGTCCGCTGATAGCAATAAGGCCTGCGCCAATGGCCGACGGGTTCCCAGTAAGCACCATTGTCATCGTGCCAATCATGCATGGGCGTTTTGCGAAGCGGCTGGAACAGTTCACCCCGCGCTTCCCCTGCGATCGCCCCCATGGAAATCGGGGTATAAGGCGGGCGGAATGTCGTCGTGCCGACGGCGGGAATGGGCTCACCCAGCTCCTGGGACAAAATTGCCAAGCCGTTGATATTGCTAAGTTTACCTTGGTCGGTCGCCATGCCAAGCGTGGTATAGCGCTTGGTGTGTTCGACACTTTCAAAACCTTCGCGCGCCGCAAGCTCCACGTCCGTGACCTTCACATCGTTCTGATAGTCGAGCCATGTCTTGGACCGAAGCGCGTAAGGCGCATTGGCGGGCATGTTCCAGACAGCACGCATCGGCGCTTCTTCCGGATCTGCGGCCGTGGCAGGTGATCCAACTTCACCGGAATGACCTGTAGCCGCCGCCGCGGCCTGCCCTGCAGCGTGACCAACCGCCAGCGCGGCGGAAGTCGTCAGATCCCCGTTGGCCGCGCCTGCCGTCCGCACGATGGCCGCTCCGTTGGCACCGGTCGGCGCACGGTCAGGGTCGGGCCGGAACATCGCTGCCGCCTCGTCCCAGAGAAGCTTACCGCCCAGATGCGACCAGAGGTGCACAACAGGTGACCAGCCGCCCGACATTGCCACACAGTCACAACGGAGTTCTTCCAAGACGCTGCCATCACCAGCCATGTCACAGATCGCAATGGCTTCGACCTTGCCCTTGCCTGTCACCTTGGCGATCCCCCGGCCAAAGGCCACGCGGATGTTGCGCTCTGCCATGGCCTCAATCAGCGGGGTTTCCACAGCATCACGCGCATCCAAGACAATCCGCACCTCAAGACCCGCATCATGCGCGGCGATCGCCGTGCGGTAGGCATCGTCGTTGTTCGTGACGACAGCAATCCGTCCGCCCGGTGCGACCGCGTAGTCCGTGATGTAGTCCCGCACGGCGGAGGCAAGCATGACACCCGGCAAATCGTTGCCGGCAAAAGACAGCGGTCGCTCCAACGCGCCTGTGGCAGTGATGATCTGGCCAGCACGAATTTTCCAAAGACGATGGCGCGGCAAGCTGCTGTCCGGGTTGTGGTCCGTCAACCGTTCATAAGCCAGAACATAGCCATGGTCGTAGACGCCCGCGCCCATCATCCGCGTCCGCATCTTCACGTTTGGCATCGCGGACAGCGTGGCAACTGTCTCGGCCACCCACGCATCCGCCGATTTGCCGTCAATCTCGGCAGCGTCGCTGTCACGCCCACCCCAATGCGCCGTCTGTTCGATCAGTACGACTTCGGCCCCGCTCTCTGCGGCGGACAGCGCAGCGGACAGGCCTGCAATTCCACCACCGACGACCAATACGTCCGTGCGGATGTTCATGTGCTCATAGTGATCCGCGTCGCGGTGCCGTGGCGCTTTGCCAAGGCCCGCCGATTGCCGGATGAACGGCTCGTAGACGTGCTTCCAGAAAGACCGCGGCCAGAGGAACGTCTTGTAGTAGAAGCCTGCAGGCAGGAAGCGCGACAGCTTTGCGTTGATCGCACCGACATCGAATTCAAGGCTGGGCCAATGGTTCTGGCTGGCGGCTTCCAACCCATCGAACAGCTCGGTTGTTGTGGCGCGCGCATTCGGCTCGAAGGTCTTGTCGCGGCCAAGGTTCAGAAGTGCATTCGGCTCTTCCGGCCCTGCGGTCACGATGCCGCGCGGGCGGTGATACTTGAAGGACCGGCCAACAAGCGTTTGCCCGCGCCCCAGAAGCGCCGAAGCGACGGTGTCGCCTGCGAACCCCCGCATGGAGCGTCCGTTGAAAGCAAAGCTCAAGGATTTGGAGCGATCAATCCGGCGTCCGCCGGTTGGAAGTCGGTGGCTCATGTCGCCGCCTCCATCTTGGCGCGGATGTCCGCGGGCGGCTCAAACGTCTGGGCGGGATAGGTGCCGTAAACCTCCATCGTCACCGTGTTGCGGGCGGCGTGAAACCACTTGCCGCAGCCATAGGCATGACGCCAGCGTTCCAGATGAACCCCTTTCGGATTCGCACGGTGGAAGAGGTAGGCCTCAAAGGCGGCATCCGACGCGCCCTGCGCTTCGCGCTTCAGGTGCGCTTCGCCGCCGGGCGACAACTCGGTCTCATCCGCGGCCACGCCGCAATAAGGACAGGTCAGGATCAGCATGGAACGGTGCCTCGACTTGGCCAAGGCAGATCGTTAGCCTTGGAACCATGAAAGGGTTTCTGACAGTTTTCGGATTGCTCGCGGCGCTCTTGCCGCTGAAAGCGCTCTATGCGCGAAAGGCCGCAGCACGCGATCCCATCGATGCAGACGCGCTGAAGAAAGTGAACTTCCTGAATGCTACGGGCAGCGGAGGCTACCAGCCGACGGGTGCGGGCGAACCGGACCGGCCGAAGCAAAAACAAAACGGCGACGCCACTTAAGGCGCCGCCGCAGCGATCTTCATTCAGATAAACGTCTGTTTTAGTTGCCGGTCGCGTCTTCGGCTGCGTTGCCAACGGCTGCGGCTGCGCCACTGACAGCGTCAGCAGCTTCGCTGGCAGCTTCGCCTGCGCCCGATACGTCAACAGAGATGTTGGCGTCGTTCGAACCCGGCGTTTCGCCGCCGAGGAACATCCAAGCCATGATGGCGACAACAACGACAAGTGCGCCGACGATAAAGGCCAATCCGCCATTGCCACCACCGGATGCGGTCGTGGTCGTGTGGGTGCCGTGTGCGTTGCTTTGCGTCGTGGTGCTCTCGTGAGCCATGAGTCTAAACTCCTTGATTTCTCTTCAAGGAATAAACTCGCTGCCCCCCGGTGAAGGTTCCGAGAAAATTTCTCAGAACATCGTGTAGACCGGCGTGATCTGCGGCACGTCCTCGCCCCAGCCGTAACCGCGATAGGTGACCGTGACCAAGGCCGTGACGACGATCGGAAGCACGACACCAGCGGCGAATCCGGCCAGTTTGACCTTGTTCCGCTCGAACCAACCGCTGACGTCTGGCGTGTAGTTGGAAATGTCCATGATCGTCTCCTCAACTGCTCGGAGGGACGACCTATTTCCATTTCGTGGCGCTTCAAGTCCATCAATGCGCAACCCCGGCTGCGACACTTTCGTCAATGCTGCGGCCTTCGCGGAAGCGCTCAAGGCTGAAATCGGCTGTCAGAGGCGAATACCCCTTCGCCATCATCTCGGCCATGCCCCAGCCCGAGCCGGGAATGGCTTTGAACCCGCCCGTTCCCCAACCGCAGTTGATGAAGATGTTCTCGACCGGCGTTTTCGAGAGGATCGGCGAACGGTCGCCCGTCATGTCGACGATGCCGCCCCATTGGCGCAGCATTTTCAATCGGCTGATCATCGGGAACGTCTCGATCAAGGCGCGCACCGTTTCTTCGATGTGATGGAAGCTGCCGCGCTGCG
>CAZMKY010000060.1:0-2250 GCA_964566835.1 uncultured Rhodobacterales bacterium | reverse complement strand
CAAAGAGATTCGTGATGGTCGGATCTTCTTGCCGACCCAGCGACAGGAACGATGACAAGCCTGCCGAGACAAGAACAAGGATCACCAAAGCAACGATCCGGGGCTGACGAAATGTGAGCGTTTCCATTGGTGTATCCTCTGGTCGGGTCAGGTCAGGAGGCTGGCTGCGGATCGACGGTTTGACCGACGGTGACGCGCTGTGGTCCCGACATGATCAGCTTTGTGCCGTCCGGGAACGCGCCCCGGACAAAAACCTTGTCGCCATCGCCATGCAGCACCTGAACGCTGACTGTGCGGACGGTGTTTTCGGCGTCGACCGCAAGAAGCGTCCACTGTCCGCGAAGGCCTTCCTTCAGCGCTGTGACCGGCATCCAGAGGCCTTCGGTCTCAATCTCATCTTCGAGACGCAGATAGGCGGTTTGCCCGAAGGCGACGCCTTCGGTGGCTGCCAGCTCAAAGATAGCGGTCCGGGTTCGCGTGACGGGATCAACATCGGGTCGCAGTGCAACGAGGGTCGCGGCGTAAGCGCGCCCGTCCACATCTGCCGACGCTTCGCGCAGGTCGTCGTGCGTGACGTCAAGCGGGACGCCTACACGTAGGTAAGGCGCCTTTTGTTCGACGATCTCGATCAAGGCCTGTCCCGGCGCAATGCTTTCCCCGCCATCGACCAAACGTTCGGTCACGCGGCCAGGGAAAGGCGCATAGATCTTGGACTTCTCGGCCTGAATTGTGTTGGTCATCAATCCAGCATCAATCTCTGCGATGCGTGCGGTCAGTTCGTCAGAACGCGCAAGTGCTTCATCAAGGGCCACCTGACTGGCAAAGCCGCGATCACTCAATTCGGACTGCCGTTCTACGCTCTGGCGGGCGAAGCGCAGTTGCGCTTCAAGTGCCGCCTTGCTGGCCTGAAGCCGATCGCGTTCCGCGTTCAGAAGCCGCATGTCCAGCGTTGCGAGGTGTTCGCCGCGTTCCACGGCTTCGCCTTCGTCGACAAGGACTTCATCGAGCCGTCCGCTTAGTTCAAAAGACATCGCCGCCGTGCGCTGGGGTTCAATCTGACCGACAAAGGAACGGGTTACCGAATAGCCGGGTTCCAACACGACAGGCGCCGTTGCGACCGGCATGGTCGGCGCAGGCGCGGGGGCCGGAGCGGAGTTCGCACGCTGTGCCAAGTGCTGGCTGCCAAAGGCGACGGCGAGGCCGGCGAGGGCGACAATTCCAAGTGTAAATGTGACCCTCAACACGCCGCGACCGGCGCGATACAGGCGCCCGGTTCTGACGGTCTCTTGTTCTTTTTCGGTCTTGGCCATGTTGCGGTCCTCGCAATGTTAGGATTGCTAACTTATATGTTAGAAGCTCTCACTTTGACAAGGGTTACGTCTTCTGAAAGAGTTTGGATCATGGACAACGCAGAAAAAACGAAGCCTGAAGGGCTCAAGAAATCGAGCTATCACCACGGCGATTTGCGCGCCGGATTGATTGAGGCAACGCGTCAACTGGTTGAAGAAAAAGGACCGGACGGATTTTCGGTAACTGATGCCTGTCGCTTGGCCGGCGTTTCTACAGCTGCGCCTTATAAGCACTTCAAAGATAAGGCAGAAATGATTACCGTCATGGTGGCGGAAGGCATGATGCGGCATCGGCAAGACATGTTGAATGCGTTGGACGACATTCCGCAAGGAGACCCCGCACGGATCACGGCGCTTGGCCGGCAATACGTTGACTTTGCCTTGAAGGAGCCCGGCGTTTTTCGATTGAAGTTCGGTGGTTTCACTGACCGACTGGACGATCCGAAATTGCAAGAAGCGGGCGAGGGAACGTTCTCGATTGTTCTACAAGAGGTCGCCAGTTGCCGCGGCGAGCAACAGATCACGCCCGACGTTCGGCGCAGGGGTTTTATGCTTTGGAGCTTTGTTCACGGGCTCAGCTTTCTTCTGGCTGATCCGAAGTTGACGGAGCTTGGTGGAGAGTTCGAGCTTGATGATATCTTGAGCGATATCTCTCACCGGATGATTGCCGACTGAAGCAAAAGCTTCTTCCGACAAGCGTGGTCGCTTTGAGCTATCGCCCGCGTTTGAGTTTTGCCAGTCTCGTCTTATCGATTTTGCAGAAGGCGAAACTCACGTGTCAAAGATCGAATACTTCTACTCGGCCCATTCGGCATTTGCCTATATCGGCTCCCGAAGATTGATGGAGATCTGCGCAAACCATGGGGCGCTTCTGATCCATCGTCCGATCTTTTTGTCGCCA
>CAZMKY010000059.1:0-21216 GCA_964566835.1 uncultured Rhodobacterales bacterium | reverse complement strand
GAGATCACCAATCTGGCGCATTCGCTCGGGATTACCACGGTCTACGTCACGCACGATCAGACCGAAGCTTTGACCATGTCGGACCGCGTTGCCGTTTTTGATGATGGCCGCATTCAGCAGTTGGCGCCGCCGGATGAGCTTTACGAGGAGCCTCAGAACAGCTTCGTCGCACAGTTCATTGGCGAGAATAATACGCTTTCGGGAAAGGTCTCGGCCATGGAGGGCGGGCGTTGTGTCGTGCGTCTGAACAACGGCGAAGAGATCGACGCTATTCCGGTGAATGTGAACGCGGTGGGCGACAACACCTTGGTGTCCATTCGTCCGGAGCGCGTTGAGATCAACCCGGAACTTGGGCCGGACGCCCATACGCTAGAGGCCGAAGTGCTGGAGTTCATTTATATGGGCGATGTCTTCCGCACGCGTCTGCGCGTCGCCGGAAACGACCAGTTTGTCGTCAAAACACGGAATCGCGCCGACCAGCGTAGGCTTTCTCCGGGTGAGAAAGTGCGCATTGGTTGGTTGCCAGAAGATTGCCGGGCGCTCGACGCCTGAGCATGTGCAGGGCCTGATCTTAGCCCTCTGGGTCAGGTCCGAAATATGTATCGAGGGCGAAAACGGGAGAAACAAATGAAACGTACGACTGCATTGCTTGCCACGTCCGCGCTTGTCGCCGGTGCTGGCATCGCAACCGCTGGCGGACACATGGCCAGCGAAATGACCCTCGTATCCTGGGGCGGCGCTTACCAGGCCAGCCAGCAGAAAGCCTATGTTGAGCCCTATATCGCGGCCAACGGCGGTGTCTCGGCTGTTTGGGACGAAAGCTCGGCGGAAGCCGTGGCCAAACTGCGTGCCATGAACGAAGCCGGCAACATCACCTGGGATCTGGTCGATGTTGTTGCCGCCGACGCTATCCGTCTTTGCGACGAAGGCCTAGCCCTTGAAATCGACCACGATGAAGTTCTGGCAGCTGCACCTGACGGCACGTCTGCCTCGGATGACTTCGGCGATCTTCTGGTCAGCGACTGCTTCATTCCGCAGATCGTGTACTCCACGACCGCAGGCTTCCGCCCTGACCTGCTGCCGGACGGCGCCGCAAAGCCTGAAAGCATCTGTGCCTTCTTCGACACCGAGACCTATCCGGGCAAGCGTTCGCTTGAAAAGCGTCCGATCGCCAACATGGAATGGGCGCTTCTCTGTGACGGTGTCGCCAAGGAAGACATCTATGACGTTCTGGAAACCGACGAAGGTCAGGCGCAGGCATTTGCCAAGCTCGACACCATCAAGGACGACGTCATCTGGTGGTCGGCAGGCGCTGACACGCCTCAGCTTCTGGCTGACGGCGAAGTCGTGATGGGCACGACCTACAATGGTCGTCTCTTCAGCCTGATCGAAGAGCAGGGCCAGCCGGTCGAAATGCTCTGGGACGCTCAGATGTTCGACCTTGACGGTTGGATCATCCCGGCAGGTCTGCCGGAAGATCGTCTGGCGCGCGTCATGGACTTCGTGAAGTTCGCGACCGACACCCAGCGTCTGGCTGACCAGGCCAAGTACATCAGCTACGGCCCGGCCCGTGCGTCGTCCGCACCGCTGGTGTCGACCCACGCTGACCTTGGCATCGAAATGGCGCCCCATATGCCAACCGATCCGGCCAACGCGCAGAACACCTTCCTCTATAACTACGAGTGGTGGGCTGATTATCGCGACGACCTGGACGCCAAGTTCCAGGCCTGGCTTGCTCAATAAGCTTTGACATCGGGACCCCGGGCGAAAGCTCGGGGTCTCTCTCCAAGAATAAGGAAAGACACATGCCCAAAGGCTATATCATCGGCCACATCACCGTCACGGACCCGGAGGGCTATCCGGAATACGTGGCCAAGGACACGCCGATCCTCGAAAGCTTTGGTGCCAAGTTCATCGTGCGTGGCGGCCAGTCCGAGACGCCGGAAGGTGAAACGCAAAACCGGCATGTCGTCATCGAATTCCCAAGTTATGAGGCCGCTGTGAAGGCCTATAATGACCCGGATTATCAAGCGGTTGCCGATATTCGCCGCCGCTGTTCCGAGAGCACGATCATCATCGTTGAGGGCACCTGAACGATGAGCGGCGCCGAGCAGACGACCGGACCAGACCAGATGACCGGGCCAACCCCGGACAACGCGCTGCGCAACGCAGATCGCGCCAATACCGGGCCTGTTCTTGCTGCCGACGGAACGCCGCTCAAAAAGTCGCTCGCCAAGGCGCTGCGCCGTGAAAAGACCCGCGCGCTTCTGCTGATCGCGCCGCTTCTTGTCTTCATCCTCGTCACGTTCATTGCGCCGATCGCGGATATGCTGTTCCGGTCGGTCGAGAATGGCATTGTCGCTGAAACCATTCCACGCACGGTCAATGAGCTGCGCGAGTGGGACTCCGACGCGGAGGAGCTGCCTCCGGAGTCGGTTTTTGAGGCATTCTACACCGACATGGTCTTTGCGGAGGAACGCAAGCTTCACACGCGCCTTGGCAGTCGCCTGAACTACGAAATGACTGGCGTGTCTTCGCTGTTTCGAAAGACGGGCCGAGGTGTAGGTCGCTTCGATACGGATGAATACACCGATGCCTTCGTCGATCTGAACGAGGCTTGGGAGGATCCTGTGACATGGGCCGACCTCATGCGTGAAGGCGGTCGTCTGCCCAATACGCGGTCGGCGTATGACACTTGGGCTCTCACTGTCACTGAAGACGGTGACGATCCTCTTGAGGAAGAACCCTGGGACGTCCTGTTCTTCAACCTCTACACGGACCTCACCGCGGCTGAGGGCGAAACCTTTGCCAGCCCGCTTCTGACAGAAGCCCAAGGCGCTGTCGCGTCGATGGAGCCTATTTCTATTCGCGCGCAGTTCGAGGACGTTGACGAAGACTGGCTTGATCCGCAGGTCTGGAAAACGATCCAGACCTATTCGGCCAAGTACACGCCCGGCTATTTCCTGAACTCTGTCGACCTTCAGCTGACGCCGGATGGCGTTGAGGCCCGCGAAGAGCTTCAGCAGATCTATATCAAGTTGTTTGTGCGCACGCTGATCATGTCGCTGGTCATTACGGGATCATGCATCTTGCTCGGCTATCCGGTGGCTTGGCTTTTGGCCAACCTGCCGGCGCGCCATGCAAACCTCTTGATGATCCTCGTACTCCTGCCGTTCTGGACGTCACTCTTGGTTCGTACCAGCGCATGGAAGGTGCTTCTGCAGCAGCAGGGTGTCATCAATGATACGCTTGTCTGGATTGGCCTTGTGGGCGATGGCAACAGACTGGAGCTGATCAACAACCAGACGGGCACGATCATTGCGATGACGCACATCCTGCTGCCGTTCATGATCCTGCCGCTTTATTCGGTCATGAAGACGATCCCGCCCAGCTATCTTCGCGCTGCAAAGTCGCTTGGCGCGACAAACTGGACGGCGTTCTGGCGGGTCTACTTTCCGCAATCCGTGCCGGGTATCGGTGCCGGGTCTATCCTCGTCTTCATTCTGGCCATTGGCTACTACATCACGCCGGAACTGGTTGGCGGAACGCAAGGCGTCTTCATCTCCAACCGGATCGCCTATCACATCTCGTCTTCGCTGAACTGGGGTCTCGGGGCCGCATTGGGCACGATTTTGCTGGTGGCGGTTCTGATCCTTTATTGGGCTTACGACAAAGTCGTCGGCATCGACAACGTGAAGCTGGGAGGCTGACACCATGAGCGCCTTGCCCCCCTATGCGACGACAGGACAGCGGGTCTGGTACTATACCTTCCGGGTGATCTGTGGACTGATCTTCTTCTTCCTGATCGCGCCCATCCTCGTGATCATTCCGCTGAGCTTCAATGCACAGGACTTCTTCACCTTCACACCTGAGATGCTTGCGCTGGATCCGGAGGGGTATTCGCTAAAGCATTACCGTGACTTCTTCACAAATACGCAGTGGCAGCAGGCGCTTCAGAACTCGATCTCGATTGCACCGGCGGCGACGCTTTTGTCGGTGACTTTCGGCACCCTTGCCGCCATTGGCCTCAGCCAAAGCCATGTGCCATTTCGCCGTGCCATCATGGCGATCCTGATTTCGCCCATGATTGTGCCGCTGATCATTTCGGCTGCCGGTATGTTCTTCTTTTATAGCCGCATTGGACTTCAGGGCACTTATCTGGGCGTTGTGCTTGCCCATGCTGCCCTTGGTATTCCATTCGTCATCATCACGGTGACGGCGACGCTGGTGGGCTTTGATCGTTCGCTTACACGCGCTGCGGCGAACCTTGGTGCCGACCCGGTGACGACCTTCTTCAAGGTTCAGATGCCGTTGATCCTGCCGGGTGTGATTTCCGGCGGGTTGTTCGCCTTTATTACATCCTTCGACGAAGTTGTGGTCGTGCTCTTCGTGGGGTCTGCCGGTCAAAAGACATTGCCATGGCAGATGTTCATCGGCCTGCGCGAACAGATCAGCCCGACGATCCTCGCCGTTGCGACCCTTCTTGTCGCGATCTCGATTGCACTTCTAATGACGCTGGAATTCCTGCGCCGTCGCTCGGAACGGTTGCGTGGAATGAGCCCTGGATAACCTGAAGGAAACTATGTCATATGACATTTCAGCCTGAGTGAACCCGGTTACACTCAGGTTTGAAAACATTGTTTTGAGTCATTTCACTCGGAACGTGTAATCGCAGGCCCAACGAAAAAGAAAGTAGGGAACATGCCTGACGATCAGCACGCGGAGCTCGTCGTAACCGACGGGCCTCTCATACTTGGTATCGGCGCGTCGGCTGGCGGGCTTGAAGCCTTTCAAGATATCCTCTCGCATTTGCCCCGAGACCATAAGCTGGCCATCATCTTGGTTCAGCATCTTGATCCAAACCATGAAAGCCTTTTGCCGGAGCTTCTGGCAAAGCGCACGACGACACCTGTCCATACCGCCAAAGAAGGGCAGGTGGTCGAAGGGGGCAACATTTATCTGATCCCGCCGGGACAGCTTCTGACCGTGGAAGCTGGCGTTCTTCGGCTGGCGGATTTTGCCAAACCTCGCGGGCTGCGTCGGCCCATCGACAAGTTTCTGGAAAGTCTGGCGCTGGATGCGGGGCCAAGGGCCGTCGGGATCATCCTATCGGGTACTGGCAGCGACGGGTCCACTGGTGTGCGGGCCATCAAGGAATACGGCGGGCTTGTCTTCGTGCAAGATCCCAAGCAGGCCGACTATGACGGAATGCCGCGCAGTGCGATCGAAACTGGCGCGGAAGACCTTGTCCTGCCAACGCAGGAGATGATCGATGTGGTGATGGAGTATTTCTCCATACGATCCGGCATTGAATCATCCGTCCTCTCGGACAGTGAGTTTATCGAGCGTGTGGCCAAGCACGTGCGCTACCGGACAGGACACGACTTTGCCTCTTACAAACCCGCCACGATTTTGCGGCGCTTGGCGGTTCGGATGTCTGTTCTGGGCCTGACAGAGCCGTCGGACTATCTGAAGGAACTCATCGCGAACAAGACCGAAGCGGCCAAGCTTTTCCGGGATTTGCTGATCAACGTGACCAGTTTCTTCCGCGAGCCCGAAGCTTTCGAGGCGCTCCGCGACGAGGTCATGACGCCGCTGGCGGAAGGGCGCGACAACGGTGAAGAAATCCGGATCTGGGTGCCGGGCTGCTCAACCGGTCAAGAGGCCTTTACGCTTGCAATGCTTCTGGCGGATGAACTTGATCGGCTCGACAAGGCGCCAAAGGTTTCGATCTTCGCCACCGATATAGACGACGACGCGCTGAAGGTCGCGCGCCGTGCGCATTACCCTTCGACCATCATCGATGAAGTCCCCCAGCACTTCCTTGAGACGTATTTCGAGTCGACGTCCACTGGTTACGAGGTCGGCAGCCGTCTGCGCGATATGGTGCGGTTCTCCAACCAGTCGCTCATCAAGGATCCGCCGTTCTCGCGAATGGATCTGGTGTCGTGCCGGAACGTGACGATCTACTTCGAAAGCGAGCTTCAAGAATTCACCATGTCGGTGATCCACTATGCCCTGAAGGACGGCGGAGCGCTGTTCCTTGGCGCGTCAGAGACGCCGCGAAAGGTGGAAGAGCTCTTCAGTCCGATCAATTCGCGCATGCGGATATTCCGGCGCAGACCCGGCGCGGCACGGCGGCTCGACCTGCCTCGCCTGCCGTTGGCACAGATCCCACCGCTGACGGATTCCCTGACGCTGCATCGGGAAGGGTTGCGCAGCAACGCCTTCGCCGACACGCTCTTGAATGACTATACGCCACCATATTTCGTGTTGAACGAGAAGGACCAACTTGTCTTCGCGTCGGAACGGGCCGCAAGCTATCTAAGGGTGAAGCCCGGCCCCATGCGGACCGAGGTCACGCAGATGATCCTGCCAGATCTCGAACCCGTGCTGCGTCGGCTGATGCTGGGGCGCGATGGGCAGCAAGTCCGCCAAGAACGCGAATTCAGGGGCAAGCTCAACGGTGAAACGGTGCGTCTGGTCCTGACGTCAGAGCCGTTGGACGATGGCACATGGTTGTTCACCATCGAAGATCGCCTTGACCTCGTCGACACAAGGCCTGTTTCGGACGACCTCGATCGCGTGCACAGCGGCGAATATGTGGGGGAGTTGGAAACCGAACTCGACGCGGCACGGGAAACAATTCGCACCACGGTTGAAGAGCTTGAGACATCAAACGAAGAGCTGAAAAGCTCCAACGAAGAAATGATGTCGATGAATGAAGAACTTCAATCGGCGAATGAAGAACTTTCCACCACCAACGAGGAACTTCAGTCCAAGCTGGCCGAACTGCGGCAGGCGCACGAGGACATGTCGAACCTGATGCGGTCGACCCGGATTGCGACTGTCTTCTTGGATTTCAATCTGAGGCTCCGTTTCTTCACGCCCGAAGCGCGTAAGATCTTCCGTTTTACCGAAACGGACCGGGGCCGACGGATTGACGACATCTCGGCAGATATCGACATGGCGCAGTTCATCGCGGCCAGTGAGACCGCGATGGACGAAGCGCGCGGGGTCGAGGCTGATGTGCAAAGCATCGATGGGTCTCGGCAGTTCATCTTGCGGATCGAGCCCTATACCTCGGACGACAAGTCGCCGGTGGGCGGTGTCGTCGCAGTCCTGACAGATGTCAGTGCCCTACGTGGCGCGTTGAAGGAAGCAGAGGCTGAGCGTCACAAAGCCCAAGACCGCATGATGGAGATCGAACAGCTCTACGATGTCTCTCCGCAAGCAATGGCATTGCTGGATGCCAACGGGCGTTTCCTGCGTGCGAACCAGAAACTGGCTGAACTGAACGGGATCAGCGCCGAAGAACACATCGGCCAGCGTATAAGCGCGGTTTTCGACAGTTTCTACGACCAGATTCAGGACAAGCTTGCTTCCGTCCTTTCGGATGGTCAGGTCGTTCTGGATCATCGCATAGAAGGCGAAACCGCAG
This sequence comes from uncultured Rhodobacterales bacterium, assembly GCA_964566835.1. GTDB lineage: Bacteria > Pseudomonadota > Alphaproteobacteria > Rhodobacterales > Rhodobacteraceae > CAZMKY01. Next base: position 13,775 of record CAZMKY010000059.1, on the reverse strand, counting down.
GCGCGCCGGGTCAAAGACGGCTTCTTGTCACGGATTGGTATCCGATTTTCGATGCTGACCGGAATGTCCGGACTGTTGGTCTGAACGTAAGAGACGTCACAGCACAGACCGAGATGTCGATGGAACTGCGCCGTGTCATGCAAGAACTGCAGCACCGCGTTAAGAACATGCTGTCGAATGTTCTGGCTCTGATTTCGAGGGCCAGACGCGATGCAAGCGCCGACGTTCATGTCATCGACACGCTGGCAAAACGGATCGAGGCGCTAAGCCACACGCACAAGCTGCTGACTGAAGCGAACTGGCGCGCAGCGGAGCTGCGCTCTCTTCTGAAGCCGGAGCTGGTGGATATCTACGGCGAAGATCGGGTGAAGCTCAAAGGTCCGGTCCTGACGTTGAATGCACGCGCCGCTGTCGCCATCGGCATGGCCATCCATGAGCTTGCAACAAACGCAGCCAAATACGGGGCCTTCTCGAACGACAGTGGCAAGGTCAGCCTGACATGGAAACGTGTTGATGATGGCGAAACCGACAGCGTTGTTTTCATCTGGGAAGAAACGGGTGGCCCCGAGGTGACCGGCGATCACGACACCGGCTTCGGCAGTCAGCTGATCCGATCCACCGTGACCGGAAGCCTCGACGGCGATGTCGATATGACGTGGCGAAAGGAAGGGCTGTTGGCCGAAATCTCGGTGCCGTTCTCTGAGATCAACGAAAACGCGCATGATCCGGTGTTCGATGCTTTCTGAGCTATCTGTTCTCATCATTGAAGACGAAGTCATTGTGGCGATCGAGGTCGGCGAGATCCTGCGAGATCTGGGCTTTGGCGATGTCAGGCTCGCGCACAACCTCCGGCGCGCAGCCCGAGAGATTGAGACACGGCACCCGGACTACGCGATTTTGGATGTGAACCTCGGCGCAGGAGAGCGGACAACAGAGATGGGGTTGGAATTGGCCGAGACAGGGACCGTTGTCGTCTTCGCCTCAGGCTACAACCGGTCAGAGTTGCCTGCTGAGATTCAGGGATTTCCGTTTCTGGAGAAACCAGTATCGGGAAGCGCGCTGCGCCGTATGACAAAAAGCGTACTGGCCTGCGGCTAGGGAACCGAAGCTGGCATCGCCGCCAGAAGTGCGGCCACTTTTGCCAAGTCCTGCGCAAATAGCCTTTTCGCGCTTTCCCTTTCGGTAGAGGTTTTCAGGCGCAGCAGGAAAGACGGATGCATTGTCACGAAGACAGGCGGACCAGTCCGGCTGGCCTCCAATTTGCCGCGCCGCTTCAGTATTCCTTTGCCATCGCCCGTCAGGCTTTCCAGCGCCACGGTCCCCACCGCCAAGATAAGCTCTGGCTGAACGACGGCGATCTCGCGTTCAAGCCACCAGCGGCAATGATGCACTTCACCAGAGTTGGGTCGTTGGTGGATACGCTGCTTGCCGCGCGGCTGAAATTTGAAGTGCTTTACAGCATTCGTGACGTAGGCTGCGGCGCGATTGAGGCCGACGTCCCGCGCGACCTCATCGAAGAGCTGCCCGGCCGGGCCGACAAAGGGTCTGCCCGCCAGATCCTCCTGATCGCCCGGCTGTTCCCCCACGATCATCAGCTGCGCCGCTGACGGTCCCTCACCCGGGACCACTTGCGTTGCTGGACCTGCAAGCGGGCAACGGTCACAGCCTGACATGGCGGCATTCAGGTCTTGCAGTGTCTCTTGCTCATAGCGCCAGTGTGCGGCCTTGATGTTCGGTGCGGTCGGCGCGCTGGCTTGCATCTTTTGTTCCCGCGCCCGCGCATCTGCGATCAGACCGGGGATCAACTCTGCTTCCGGCAGGTTCTTCCAATACTTCTTTGGCATCTCAGACTGCATGGCACTGATCTTCAGACGCGCTGGATTGAAGATATTGGCGAAGTAAGTTTTCCAAAGCTCTTCCGCACCGTCTTCAAGTTCCGGTGGGCGAGGCACCCCGTCTTCCAACGTGGTCCTGCCATCTGTGAACCGCATCGAGATGTCGGGTGTCACGATCAGAAAATCCATCGAGGCAAAGCGGTTCTCAAAGAAAGAGACCATGTTCTCCATGATGAAGTGCGTCGGTTCGAACCAAGCAACAAATGACCGCCGCGGCGCGGTCTGCAGTTCGCGAAAGCGCAAGAAGGCCTTCATCTTGTGCTGGTCGCGGTGTACGGCCTTCTCCAGAATCCGAAGACGCTGAATTGTCCTGTCTGACCGATCACTCAAAAACCGCGGGCTGTTTTGAAGTCGGACCAAGGCGGAATAGAGCAATGCAAAGCGTTCAGGATCGGAATGCGCTGCTACTGCACGCGCCATGCCAAGGAAGGTCTTGGGCACGCGGATCTCACGCGGGGTTACTTGCGCCAGCGGCGCCGCGTCAAAGAGGCCCGGCGTGCTGTCTCCACGCGACCAGACGACGTCTTCCGGCGGAACACCCTGTTCGGCCAATCGACGCGCTTCATCCCGCCAGGCGGCGTATGTCCCGATCCGGGGCAAGGTGATCTGCACCATCAGAACAAGGACAACTGCTGTGGTTCCGGACGGTAGCGGGCGCGCAGCGTCTCGGCATCCAAAGTCTGTCGCGGATGCCAATCACGGGCCTCGATGAATGGCGCAGCTTTCTTTATGGATGCACCCAGCCGGATCAGGTCGTCATAGCCCAAAGTCTTGTCGCGCCGCATGATAAGGATGCGCTTGACCGACTTCGTGCCAAAGCCAGGCACTCTGAGCAGCATCTCACGGTCCGAGGTATTCACATTCACTGGAAAGCGGTCGCGATTCTTCAGCGCCCAGTCGAGCTTTGGGTCCACATCAAGGGCCAGCATGCCGTTGTCATTGGCCGCCGCCAGTTCGCCTGCGTCAAAGCCGTAGAACCGCAGCAGCCAATCCGCCTGATAGAGCCGATGTTCCCGCTCCAGCGGTGGCTTGATCAGGGGCAGAGCGGCCGAGCTATCCGGGATGGGTGAGAAAGCCGAATAGTAAACGCGCCTCAGTCCGAAGTTGCCATATAGCTTCGAAGAGGCGCCCAGGATTGTCGCATCATTCGCGCCGTCGGCCCCGACGATCAGTTGGGTCGTCTGCCCTGCAGGCGCAAAGCGCGCCTTCTTCCGACCCTTGTAAGTCGGCTCCTGATACGCGGCGCGTGTGTCCTTCACGTGCCCCATCGCCCCCCGGATCGTTGCCGGCCGCTTCTCTGGCGCAAATGTCGTGACGCCCTTGTCTGTCGGCATCTCGATGTTGATGGATAGCCGGTCGGCATAACGGCCGGCTTCTTCGATCAACTCGGGCGCGGCATCCGGGATGGTCTTGAGGTGAATGTAGCCACGAAAGGCGTGGTCTTCGCGCAAAGTCCGGGCCACGCGGGCCATGTCGGCCATTGTTTGATCCGGCGAGCGGATGACGCCGGACGACAGGAACAGGCCTTCGATATAATTGCGCCGGTAGAACTCGGTCGTCAGCCAAACGATGTCTTCAACTGAAAAGCGCGCCCGTTCCACGTTCGACGACACGCGATTGATGCAATAGGCGCAGTCATAAATACAGAAATTCGTCATCAGGATCTTCAGAAGGCTGATGCAACGCCCGTCGGGCGCGTAGGCATGACAAATGCCGGACCCCTCGGTAGACCCCAGCCCCTTGCCATCACGGGACGTGCGCTTGTCGGTGCCCGAAGATGCGCAAGAGGCATCGTACTTCGCGGCGTCAGACAGAATCGCCAGTCGATCTTGAAGTGAACGCTTAGACATTTGTTCACTATATGTTCTTGTTCGGGGCGTGCAATGTCCTGCGACGCTTTGCCGATACTTTGCAGAATGGCCGGACAAGCAGCCGGGGCAGGCGCCCCGCCCCGAAGGATCAGCGGATCAGCTGGCGGCCTTCACCGCGCGCTTGGTCATCACACCGCAAAGATGGGCCCGATAGGATTGCGATCCGTGGATGTCAGCGATCATGTCATCGGCGTCCAAGCTCAGTCCGTCCACCGCGTCTGGATCAAAGTCAGCGGACAAAGCTTCTTCTGCGGCGCTCCAACGGAAGACGCCATCACCGGATGCGCCGGTGATCGCCACGCGGACACCGTCCGAGAACTTCGCAACGAAAGCGGCCACCAACGGAAAACGCGATGCCGGCTGAGGCAGCTTTTCATAGGCTGACGCTTCGGGCACAGGGAAGCGAACGGAAACGATGATCTCGCCTTCGTCCAGTGCAGTATCGAACATGCCTTGGAAAAAATCGTCTGCTGCGATTTCTCGCGCGTTGGTCACAATCGTTGCACCGGACGCCAGTGCGACCGCGGGCCAGCAGGCCGAAGGATCGTTGTTTGCAAGGCTACCGCCGATCGTGCCGCGCGCGCGCACGGCCGGGTCGCCGATGCGCCCCGCCAACGACGCAAGCCCGGGATAGCTTTCCTGAGCCGCCTTGGCGATTTCACCATGCGTTGTCGCGCCGCCGATCTCCAGTTGACCATCGTCGGTCATGCAGACGCCCTGCATCTCGGGGATGGCCGTCAGGCTGACCAATGTCTCCGGCGCGGCAAGACGGGCTTTCATCGTCGGCAAGAGAGTTTGCCCGCCACCCAACGCTTGGGCGTCTTCATCCTTTAGCGCTGCGACAGCGTCATCCAGTGTCGTGGGGCGGAGAAATTCGAAATCATACATCGTAAGCTTACTCCGCCGCGATCGTTGTGACGTCCTGACCAGAAGCGGCCAGGATTGCCTTCACGATATTATGGTAGCCCGTGCAACGACAGATATTGCCCTCCAACCAGTCCCGAACCTCATGTTCGGTCGGCTTCGGGTTTTCCTTCAGAAGTGCGGCAGCCGACATGATCATGCCGGGCGTGCAATAACCGCACTGCAGGCCGTGATGTTCGCGAAAGGCAGCCTGGATGGGGCTGAGCGAGCCATCGGCATTCGCCATGCCCTCGATGGTCGTCACATCAGCGCCTTCGGCCTCAAGCGCAAGCATTGTGCAGGATTTGACCAACTTGCCATCGACGTGAACAAGACAGGCGCCGCACTGGCTTGTATCGCATCCGATATGGGTGCCCGTCATCTTGAGCGGGCCGCGCAACAACTCTGCAAGAAGTGTACGGCCTTCGATTTCGGCAGAAACCGGGCGACCGTTGAGTGTCATTGAAACCGATGGCATCGGAGACCTCTCCCTATGACTGTATCTGACGCGGCAAGCGCTTTTCGTGACAAAGAGCCTTGTGACTAAGGCAGTGTCAACGCTTTGAGACGCCGTTAGACCTAGAACGCACCGGCCTTTCGTCCCGAACTGAGTTTGTTTCGCTGTCCACGGATCAGAAAAAATCCGTAGGAATGAAACGCTTTTGGCCACCTTGCGCCACAAAATTGGCCGAATCTGCCTCTAGACCCGATCAAGTCGCGTCATGTCTTGGCGCCGGCAGATCGGCTTAAGGGGCTGGCCCGACCTGAAATTTCTGGGTCCAACTCTTTCCTCCGTGACGTTCGGTGACCTGACGCCAGGCGCGATACCGACACGGGTGAGATATGGACGACTCGCAGGAATATCAGGGGCAGGGCACGGCCACGGGCTTTGGCGATGGATTGCCAGCCGGCACCACGCTGCTGCACGGTCAGTTCACGATCGATGCCTTCCTGAATGCAGGCGGGTTCGGCGTGACCTATCTTGCGCGGGACAGTCTGGACCGGACCGTTGTCATCAAGGAATGCTTTCCGTCTTCGATGGTCTGCCGCAACCCGGACATGTCCGTTTCGGCCCGTTCGCGCAGCCATCAAGCGGAATTCGAGGCCGTGGTCCGCCACTTTGGACAAGAAGCGCGCCGGCTCTCGAAATTGCAGCACCCGCACATCGTCGGCATCCACCAGGTGTTCGAGCACAACTCCACCGCATATATGGCGCTGGACTTTGTCTCGGGTCGCGACCTGCTGGATATCATCGACGATGAAAACCACGTGCTGCACCCGATCGAGGTCAAGAAGATCCTTCTGAAGTGCCTCGACGCGATCACCTATATTCACGAGAACGACGTTCTCCACCGCGACATCAGCCCGGACAACATCCTGATCGACAAGCGCGGCAACCCCGTGCTGATCGACTTCGGTGCGGCCCGTGAAGAAGCCACACGCGCATCGCGGGCTCTGTCTGCGCTGCATGTCGTGAAAGACGGCCACAGCCCGCATGAATTCTACCTCGCTGGATCCAGCCAGGATGCGTCTTCCGATCTCTATTCACTGGGGGCCACGTTCTATCACGTGATCTGTGGTGAAGCGCCGCCAGACAGCCAAGCACGTGTCTCGGCCGTCGCTGCAGGTCAGGAAGATCCTTACGAACCGGTCTCTGGTCGCATCGCCGGCTATGATCAGTTCTTCCTGTCCGCAATCGACCAGGCACTGTCGATTTTCCCGGCCGACCGTATCCAGACGGCGGCGGAATGGTCGAACCTGATCGACACGGACAAGCGCCGCAATGCCGCGCTTGAGCAGGCGCAGCGTGACAGCGACATCCTCCAGTCGATCCAGAAACTGGTGACCGAGACCAACAAGCAGGTGCACGCCGACATTCAGGCCAAGGCCAAGAAAGCCCTGGAAGACCGCAAGTTGGCGGAACAGCAGCAGCGTCTTGCTCAGGAAGAAGCCAAGAAGCGCAAGCGCACGCTCGATGAGCTGGCCGCGCTTGACGACGGCGTCTTCATGGAAGAGCAGAAGCGCTTGCCGCCAAAACCACGAAATTACATCGCCGAGGTCGTGAAGGAAGAGCCGAAGCCACCGCGCTCCATCTTGTCCCGCCTCCTTCCCATTTTCTTCTCGCGCAGTGGACTGCGTGAAGACTCCCGCTCCGACTATCTCTGAAAGGCAGAACGATGAGATTTATTAAGAATATCATGTCCCGCAAGCCCGCGCCGGAAGAGATGAACGGAGCCATCGAGTTCGAAATGGACGTCGAGCCGCTGCGCCGGGATCGCCCGCGCGCTGAAGCCGATGACAGCGGTCAGCCGAATGCCTCCGCCGTCTCCGCTCAAGAGGACAAGCTGGCGGAAGCCAAGCGCCTCTTTGGTCTCGAAGAAGACACCGACATGACGGATGATCTGCCTGATCCGTCGCCGGAAGAGGCGGCTGATCCTGCCTTCGCCGACGACAATTGGGATGACGAATCCTGGGACGACGACGAAGATTGGGGTGACGAATGGGACGCGCCGGATGCCGAGGATGACGATCCGGCAGAGGTGAAGGCTCTCGAAGAGAAGGCCCATCTGGTCGAAGAAATTCGGGAAGCCATGGGCGCGGTAAGCCACATTGCTCCGGAAGAGAAAAAGCGCGAAGCCGCACCAGAGCACCGTGTGAGCGGTGAAAAGAACTGGTCCATGGATGAAGAGTTCGGCCGCAAGGCAATTGCGCGCAAGGAACTCGGACTTGATGCCGATGCGTCCGAAGAACGCCTTCTGGAGAAGGCCAATTGGGAGCTTGGCGATGACGAGGGCAGCCGCCGTCGCTCTGCCATGATGCATCTGAAGGCTGCGGCGAAGGCCACCAAAGCCGACCGCGTGCTGTCGAATGTCGTTGGTCGTGACCCGGCCTCTGACCCTGACGAGCAAAGCCCGTACCGTGCCGATCTGGCAAAAGTCGTGCGCCCGCGTCCGACCAGCCGTCCGGCTATGGGTTCGGTGCGTCCGTCGCCGATCGAAACGCCCAAGATGGACGACGAAGGCGACGATTCCGCTTGGATGGGTGGAGATTCCGCTCCGGAATTCTCGGCCAAGCCCAGCCAGACAGCGGAATCCATTGCCGCCGAAGCTGCAGAGCGCGGCTGGAACGTCGGCGACGATACCGACGCCTCCGATGAAGATATGGCGATCGACACCCAGCCGGAACCGGTCGCAGCCGCCCCGAAGATCTGGGACATGAACGACGACGCTGCGGAAGTTGCTGATGTCCCTGCGCATGAACCGGTCGAGGCCGCTGACGTCCAACCGGATGTTGATGCCGCTCCTGCACCTGCAGCCGAAGTTGCACCCGCTGAAGAAGCACCGCTGCCTGGTGGTGATCTGTCTGGATTTGCCGTGCCTGCGCCGGCCTCTGGACGCGCGGGTCGCAGCCGTGGCCGCGTCAAAACCCGTCTTCTGGGCTTCCAGGGCGGTGAGCAGGCCCGCGACGTCTTCGCTGACGCCAACCCGGCCGAGGCCGAAGCGCCTGTTGCCGGTCAACCCGCCATGTTCCCAGTAGGCTGGATTGTCGTCGTTGACGGTCCGGGCCGGGGGGCCTCCTTCACGCTGTTCTCTGGCGTGAGCCAGATGGGCCGCGGTGAGGATCAAGCCATCAAGCTGGATTTCGGTGACACCGCAATCTCGCGCCAGAACCACGCCGCCGTCGCTTTCGACGATGAACAGAAAAAGTTTTTCCTCGGCCACGGCGGTAAATCGAACCTTGTGCGTCTGAATGACCGCCCGGTGCTCTCGACCGAAGAGCTGACGGACGGCGATCTTGTTCGCATCGGTGAAACAACCCTGCGTTTCGTCGCGCTCTGCAATGAAGAGTTCGGCTGGGACGCCAACGAAGGAGATGGCGGCGACCATGCCATCCTCGCCTGACATAAGGTTCGACGTCGCGTCGGTCCTGGATCGCGGTGCACGCGAATACCAGGAAGACGCGCTGGCCACGGACTTCCCTATGGGTGCCGATCTTGGCTATGCCGTCCTTTCGGATGGTATGGGCGGGCACGCCGCGGGGGATGTGGCGTCGAAAATCGTGGTGACGGAAGTCTTCGCGGAGCTGAAGTTTCAGTCCGGTGACCCCGAGTACTTCTCGGAGAATATCGGAACGATCCTGAAGCACGCGGCCGTCGTCGCCAACGATTGTGTGCGTGCCCACACCGCGAACAATCCCGACACTGCGGGTATGGGCGCCACCCTTGTTGCACCTATCTTTCTGGGTGACAGGCTCTTTTGGATCTCCATCGGCGATAGCCCCTTCTTCCTCTACCGGGGTGGCCGCCTGAAGCAATTGAATGAAGATCATTCGCTTGGTCCGCAGATCGACTTCATGGTCCGCTCGGGCATGATGAGCGAGGACGTCGCACGGCATCACCCCGATCGCAACGCGTTGACCAGCGTTCTGATCGGCGACGACATCGAACGTATCGATTGCCCGGATGAACCGATGCAATTGCAGGACGGCGATATCTTCATCGTCGCCAGCGACGGCCTGCAGTTTCTTGGTAACAAGCAGATCTCTGAGATCATTGAGGAAAATGCGCTGTCTGGCGCCAACACCATCGCCGAGACGCTGTTGGACGAGGTCACCGCGCTGGGCGATCCGGAGCAAGACAACGTATCCTTCACCGTGATCAAGGTCCGCTTTCATCGTGCGCGTCACGACACAGGCAACATCTTCACGCCCGAGTTCGAAGGGCGCCCGACATCGCGGCCATTGGCTGAAGAAGACCTGACAGCGGCCCGCGAAGTGGCAACTGAAACCGAAGAGTCTCCGATCTTCCTGCGCCGCCGTTGGCTGGCCACTGACGGAGGCTTCTAATGAAGCGCGACACCGACGACCTTTCGGTTCTGGAGCGATTGAATCTCGCACTGGAAACCGAAGCGCTACCAGCGGGCGCGCGCGAACATGCGACGCATCTGATCCGTCGTTTGTCCTCGCCGGTTCGTGTGGCGTGCCTCGGTCTATCCAAGTCCGGGAAGTCCCAACTTATCAATATGTTTGTGGGGCACCGCCTGATCCCGACAGATCGGGTGCTTCCGACGTTGGAAGTGGTCTGGGCAGATGCTCCTCATGTGAAGATAACGCAGGCCGACGGCAGTGTCGTCGATGCCGGGATTGATCAACTTGCCTCTGCCGATTTGGCGCAGGCCGCCTTTTTGCGGATCGGTTTCCCGTCCGAGATCCTGAAGCGCATCAGCTTGCTGGAAGTCACGCCCGAAGGTGCGATGTCAGAACAGCGTGCGGCCATAGATTGGGCCATTCGGCGCACGGATATTGCGCTTTGGTGCAGCCAAAGCTTTGGCCCGTCCGAAAAGGATCTTTGGTCGCGGGTGCCGGACAGCCTGAAAGACCATGCGTTTCTCGTTCTGACCAAGGCCGATATCCTTGGTGCCGAAGGCAAGCTCGGAGGTCTGATCGCGGCGTTGGACGGCGTTGTCGCCGAAGAATTCCATTCGCTTTTCCCCGTCGCAACGCTGCACGCGCTGGCGGCAATTCGCTCAGACGGAACCGTCGATGACGCCAAGCGTCTGGCGTCGGGTGGCGGTGGCCTGACCGTAGAAGTGCTCAAGCACGCAGATCGCGGTCGCCGTGCCGACATGGACAGCGCCTATTTGTTCCTGAGCCGCTATCAGGTCAGAAGTGACCCGCGGAAAGCTGCCGAAGCGCGCACGCCGTCTCGTCCGAGCCCATTGGAAGACGTTGACCCGGTTGTCGAACCGATCGTCCAACCGGTGGCCGATGCGCCACAACCGACTGCGGAACCAGCTGCGGAGATGCCGGCAAACGTGACCCTGTTTGCCGACGGCGTGCGTTTCCTTCGTCGTCGCGGTGCAGGCCTTGTCGAAACCGCGGCTTCACTCGGACCCGGCAATGCCAAGCCCCTGATCGACCAATGCGTCGACACGGTAGAGCACTTGGTCGACCTGTTCTCGCAGGACGAGACGGACGATCCGGTCACGGATGCCTTTATCGATGAGTTGGCCGAAGCGGCCGAAATCATGGTGCTCATGCAGCTTGAAGACGGGGATGCGCCAGCGGCGGATGCGGTAACCCTGCTGTTGCAACTGCGCCGGGACATGGAACTGAAACTGGCGGCCTAAGGAAAGGACGAGTGAGCCACGACCCATCTGACGCCTTAAAAAAACCACGATAGGGGCGCACGTTGACGTGTCGTCAGGGAAACCTGGCACGACGAAGCGCAAAAAAGTGGGTCGGTGGAAAGAGATCCTTGATCTTTACGTGCTTTCGATTGGTGAGCGATGAAACTGGAAACGAGTATACAAGGTGAAGCCAAATCCGCGGGAGCGGTAAACGCTGAGTTGCTGTCTCAGGGTTTTGAAGGTCTGCGCCCTCTGCTGGAGAAAAGCCAGAACCTCAAGGCCGCTTTGATGCGCCTTGGCAAGATTGGCGACAAGGCAACAATGCGTGCCGCGCGCCGCCTTCACCATCAGCTGAAGCACACCGAGCCATCAATCACCATGATTGGTCAGGTAAAGGCCGGTAAGACCTCTTTGGTAAACGCCATGGTTGGCTGGCCGGGTCTTCTGCCGGCGGACGTCAACCCGTGGACCTCCGTTGTGACGTCGCTGCACCTGTCGCCGCACATTGCGGCATCGGAAAACCGGGCCAGCTTCCGTTTCTTCGACATGGAAGAATGGAGCCGTCTTCTTGATCGCGGCGGTCGTATCGGTGAACTCGCCAGTCGTGCGGGTGCCGAGGATGAACTCGCCAAGGTGCGCGAACAGGTTGCCGAGATGCGCCAGAAGTCGCGTGAACGTCTTGGCGACAAGTTCGAGCTGCTGCTCGGCCAACAACATGATTATGGTTACTTCGACGACGATCTGATCGAACGCTATGTCTGCCTCGGTGACGATTTCGAGGACGACTACGAGACGTCGCAGAACCAGGGCCGCTTTGCTGACATCACGAAGTCTGCCGAAGTCTTCATGAACCGCCCGGAATTCCCGATGCCGCTTTGCATCCGGGATACGCCGGGCGTGAACGACACGTTCATGATCCGCGAACAGATCACGATCCGCGCCATCCGCGAAAGCCGGATCTGTGTCGTCGTTCTGGCCGCGCACCAGGCGCTCAGCTCGGTCGACATGGCGCTCATCCGCCTGATCGCCAATGTGAAATCGCGCGAGGTTCTGATCGTCGTGAACCGTGTCGATGAACTGAGCGATCCGGTCAACCAGATCCCGGAAATTCGCGAAAGCATCAAGCGCACCCTCGCCGCCCATGACGGACCAAAAGGTGCAGAAATCCTCTTCACCTCCGCCTATTGGGCCAACAGCGCGCTTTCCGGCACCGTTGATGGTCTGGACGAAGCCAGCGCAGTCGCTCTTGGCAAATGGGCCGAAGCCGATCAAGGGATCGACCTGACCGATCTGTCGCCGGAAGAACAGGCGTGGAAGCTTTCCGGCCTGCCCAGCCTCTACGCCGCTCTGTCAGAGCGGATCGTCGAAGGTGTTGGACAGGAAGCCATCGACCGCATCGCCAAGAATGCGATGAACCTTGCCAATGGCATCAAGGCCTCTGACCGTGTGGTGCGTCGGCGCGCCGAAGATAGTGGTCTGCCGCCGCTCGACCGCGACCAGATCGAAGCAGAGCTTTCGCAGATCGAAGGCGTGGCGCAAAAAGCGCTTCAACGCTTGTTGGATGATGCGGTTGCGGACTTCCACAAACGCCTCGATCGTGCGCATCGCAGCTTCCTCGAACGTGCGACCGGGTCGCTTCTTCAGCATCTGGAAATGCAAGGCGAAGACGAACTTTGGCAGTATGACCCCACGGGTCTGCGCATCCTTCTGCGCACCGCCTACCAAGTCTTCGGTCGCAACATTCAGGGCGTGACCAAAAAGGTCATGGCCGAGACCGCGGCGGAATACGTCTCTCTCTACCATCGACTGTTCGATGTGGGCGAAGACGGCTTCGGCATTGCACCTCCGCCGCCGCCGCGCATTCCGTCGCCCGTTCTGTTGGGCCAGACCATCGCGCTTGATCTGAAGGGATCCTGGTGGTCGCGCTGGTGGCACAAGCGTCGCGGCTACCGTGCGTTTGCCACGGATTTCGCCGAGATGATCAAGGCTGAAACTGACCCGATCGTCCAAGGCCTGCGCACCGCGCATGTTGAAACGATCAAGGAAGAGGCCGCAACGCTGTTCAGGGACTTCACGGCTGAACAACGCGCCATTCTGGGTCGCGTGGCTGCGCAGGCTGATGGCACCGTCGATCAGGCCAGCGCTCTGGGTGCTGCCGATGCCTCGGGCGCACGCCGTGAGGCCTTGAACGAAACGCTGGCCGCACTGACCGAAGTCGCGGCCTAAGCCATCTGACACTGGGGGTATTCTCATGGACAACGATCAAAATATCGATCTGAACGATCTGTCCCGCCGCATCTCGGAGGATGAATCGGCCGCGTCGGATTTTCGGTCTGAAGCCGAAGAGAAAACGCCAGAGCTGGACGAAGCTTTCTCGGGCATTCGCGAAAAGCTGGCCGAAGCTGAGACGGCAGATGCAGCGGCTGAAGAATTGGGTGCGCCATCCGATGATGACGACGAAGGTCCAATGGTCGAAGCGCTCGCTGATGAAGATACGGATGCCGAGGGTTTTGGCGCCGATACCACATGGGCCGCAGTGTCTGATGCCTCCGACGAAAGCACTGAAGCTGCCGAAAATGAACCCGATATCGAAGACCATGGCCCGGACCTCGCCGCGTCAGCCGAGACGAGTGTAGCAGCGCTCTTTGCGTCCGACATGGTGACAGAGGACAAAGAAGACGACGAAGCGTCGGATGACACGGGTCCAGATGCTGGTGTTGACGCCGCGTCCGAACCAGTGTTGGCCGAAGCCGAAGCCGAAGCCGAAGCCGAAGCCGAAGCCGAAGCCGAAGCCGAAGGGGTACTGGAGCTGTCTGAAGAAGACCGTCTGACCGATGCTGAAAACGACGACGTCACCGAAGATAATGCAGCCAATGAAGCCTTGGACGCCAACGCAGAAGCGGAAAGCGAAGCGGTTGACGATGCTGACGTAGAAGCGGCAGCCAACGACGAAGATGACGCCGAAGACATCTCGGCAG
>CAZMKY010000058.1:0-5856 GCA_964566835.1 uncultured Rhodobacterales bacterium | reverse complement strand
GACGGCGCGAGTTCGCTGCTGACATCCAGCAGGATGGCATCGTCGGCAGGGACGAGGAAGAAATCGGCCAGATACTTGCCCTGCGGCGTCAGAAGCGCGGCATAAACCAAGCCGTCCGACAGCTTGCCCACGTCATTCGTGACGAGGTTCTGCAGGAACTCCACCCGGTCGGAACCGGAGATTTTCAGGATGCGTCGGTCGCTCATCTTGGGTCTCCTGTCCGACCGGTGGCGGCCGGACGCTCAAAAGGGGTTCAGCTTGCGCCCTGAAACTGCAAACCATGCAGCTTCGAATAGAGGCCTTCCTTGGCCATCAGGTCTTCATGCGTGCCGCTGTCGACTAGACGTCCCTTGTCCATGACCGCAATCTGGTCTGCGGCCCGGATCGTGGAGAGGCGGTGCGCAATGACGAGCGTCGTGCGTGTCGCGCTCAGACGCTCCAGCGCGGTCTGGACGCGGATTTCGCTTTCGGCATCGAGCGCCGATGTCGCTTCGTCGAGAAGCAGGATCGGCGCATTTCTAAGAAGCGCGCGGGCGATGGCGACACGTTGCCTCTGACCCCCTGACAGGTTCGAGCCGCGCGGACCCGCCAATGTATCGAGACCTTGAGGAAGGGAGGCGATGAACTCCGTCAGCGCGGCGGCTTCGATGGCCTCGTTCAAGGCCTCTTCCGTAACGCCTTCAAGGCTCAACACGATGTTGTCGCGAAGGCTTTCGTCAAACATGGGCGCGTCTTGGGTCACGACGGCAAAGAGGCTGCGAAGGTCCGGCAGCGCCATGTCGCGGGCTGGCACGCCGCCGATCCGCACTTCGCCCGTCGTCGGGTCGACAAGACGGGTGAGCGTGTTGAAGACAGTCGACTTGCCCGCGCCAGAGGTGCCGACCAATGCTGTCATCTGGCCAGCCTTAGCCGTCAGCGTCAGGCCATCCAGCGCCGGTTCATCGCCGTAGCGCACGACGACGTCGTCCAGCACGATATCTGCGTCTTCCGGTTTCTCGGGCGCGGCAGAAGGCTTGGCGGGCGACGTGATTGAAGGTTCGATGTCGAAGATGCTGCGGATACGCTCAAAGCTGGCGCGGGCCGCCTGCCAGACACCCGAGATGTTGGCGACACGGCGCAGCGGCTCGAACAACAGGCCCATGGCGGTGAAGAACGACATGAACTCGCCCACCGTCTTGTCGCCTTCGATGATCTGAAGGCCGCCAAAGGTCAGAACACCGAAGAAGCCAAGCGCGGCCACGAAATCGGTCAAAGCCGGAATGGCCGCCTGACCGGCCCGGCTTTGCACCTCCAGCCTAAGGAAGCTGCGGATGGCGGTTTCAAACCGACCCCGTTCCCGCGCTTCGGCTGTGTTCAGTTTGATGGTGTTCATCCCGTGGAAGATCTCGTCCAGACGGGTCGAAAGAACGCCTGCCGCGCCGCGTGCGCGGGCCGTCGTGCGGCGCACGAAGCGCTGGAAGAACAGAACCGGGCCGATCAGAAGCGGCGCACCCGCGACCGCGATGAGCGTCCAGAGCCAATCAACCGAGATTGCGACAGTGAAAAGGGCGATCAGGCTGACCACATCGCGGCCTGCGGCCGCCAGCACCGTGGCCCAGATCGTCGAGGCGACAAGGGTGTCGCCCCGCACGCGTTCGATAAGCGTTCCCGGAGGTGTGGTTTGAAAATAGGCACTGTCCAAAGTGATCAGATGGCCGACCATTTCACGTTGCATCTGGGCCGATACGTGCTGGCCCACGGCCTGCATGATCACCCGGTGGCAAAATGCTGCCACGGCGCGGATGACGAAAATGGCGGCTACCGCGGCTGCGACCCAGCCGATGGCATCCTTGTCGCCCGCGACGAAAACGTCGTCGAACATGGGCTGCACGATATAGCTGAGCGCGCCCAGCATGGACCCTTCGATGGCCATGAACGTGACTGCGACAGCGATCCAGACCCAGCGCTTCTTGAGATAGCGCTGCCACAACCAGCCGACGATTGGGCGGTCGTCGGGCGCATCTTGCGGAAGAGAAGGAGAGGACGGTGTCATATCAAGCCTTGGCCAATCCCGAGCGATGTAGCGGCTAACACCCGGTCAGACAAGAAGAGCACCGATTGACCTTGCCCGGGTGGCGCAATACCTCCGGTTCTGGATACCCCCGAAGGAGACGATTATGAGCCTTGGTCACGGCCGCCATTACCTTGCAATTCCCGGACCTTCGGTGATGCCAGACCGTGTTCTGGCCGCAATGCATCGCGCCGCGCCCAACATCTATCACGGTGAACTGGTCGACATGGTGCCGACGATCGTCCGCGATCTGAAATCTCTGGCGGGAACGGCGGCGCATGTCGCGATCTACATCGCCAATGGCCACGGCGTCTGGGAGGCCGCAATATCCAATGTCTTTTCGCGTGGCGACAAGGCGCTGGTTCTGGCCACGGGACGTTTTGCGCAAGGCTGGGGTGAGATGGCCGCGCGAATGGGCGTCGACGCGGAAGAGATGGATTTCGGGCTGAGAGCACCGATCGATCTGGCCCGCGTGGAAGAACGGCTGAGCGCGGACAAGGACCACGAGATCAAGGCGGTCATGTGCGTACAGGTCGACACCTCCACCAGTGTTCGCAATGACATCGAGGGCCTGCGCGCCGTCATGGACAAGACCGGTCATCCGGCCTTGTTGATGGTCGACTGCATCGCCTGCCTTGGATGTGACGCCTTCGAGATGGACGCGTGGGGCGTCGATGTCATGGTGACCGGATCGCAGAAGGGTCTGATGACACCGCCGGGCATGGGCTTCGTGTTTTTCAACGACAAGGCGGACCGCGCGCGGGAAAAGGCCGACTGCGTGACCCACTACTGGGATTGGCAGCCGCGTGTGCGCCCTGACGGGTTCTATCAGTACTTCGACGGCACGGCGCCGACGCACCATCTTTATGGCCTGCGCACCGCGCTCGATATGATCGCGGAAGAAGGGCGGGAGGCCGTCTGGGCGCGCCATGCAACACTGGCGCGCGCAGTCTGGGCCGCGTTTGAGGCCTGGGGACAAGGTGGCCCGCTCGAACTGAACATTGCCGATCCGGCTGTCCGGTCACATGCCGTGACTGCGGTGCGGGCCGGATCAGCCAAGGGCACGGAACTTCGGTCCTGGCTGGAAGAGCGGGCGGGCGTGACACTTGGCATCGGTCTTGGCATGGCGGAGCCTGACGATCCGGCGTGGCATCACTTCTTCCGGGTCGGTCATATGGGGCACGTGAATGCTCACATGGTCATGGGCGTCTTGGGGACGATCGAAGCTGGTATGAAGGCGCTGGATGTGCCGTATGGGCCTGGGGCACTTTCGGCGGCGGCGGACGTGATTTCGGCGGCTTAGGACGATCGCGAGGATCGGAAGTCGACCGTCATCAGGCGGTCGGCCAGCCAGCTGACGAGCCCTGCAACAACAAGGCCCCAGATCGCCCAGATGGCCGTCAGGGCCATGAAGACAAGAATGCCGAACGAGACCAGAAAGGCGTTCGTATAGTCTTCGACCATGTCACTCTCCTTTGTGCCCCTTCAAATGATGGAGCGGAAACCCTGCGAGAGCAACATTTAGCTGTGTTCAAAGTTCCGTGTCGGCGGAGGCCAGCGCAATCGGCAGGGCTTCGGCAAAGCGGGCCATGTCGGCCTCGGGCGCGCAACTGACCCGAATGCAGCGATTGCCGGGGGCGGCAAAAGGCATGCGCACAAAGATATCGCGTTCAATCAGTTGGGCCAGAACAGCCTTGGCGAAGGCATCATCCCGTCCGCAATCAATGGTGACGAAGTTCGTGGCCGATGGCAGGGCCTGAAGGCCATTTTCTGCGGCGATTTCTGTCAGGCGCTGGCGCGAGGTTTCCACCTCTGCCCGAACAACGTCCAGCCAATCCGTGTCGGCCAGCGCTGCCAAAGCCCCAGCCTGGCTGATGCGGGACATTCCGAAGTGATTGCGGATCTTTTCGAACCCGCGGATGACCTCGGCCTCGCCGAAGGCATAGCCCACGCGTGCACCCGCCAGTCCATGCGCCTTGGAGAAGGTTCTGAACCGGATGACGCGCGGATCATCGATCTCCACGTGCGGCACTGCGTCTTCAGGTGCGAATTCGATATAGGCTTCATCGAGCACCAGAAGGCAGTTGTCCGGCAGATTGGCGATCATCTGTTCGATGACGTCTGCACTGTGATGGCTGCCCATCGGGTTGTCCGGGTTGGCGATGTAGATCAGGCGTGCGCCGACCTCGCGGGCCTTCTCCAGAAGCGCGGCGGGGTCTTCCTTGTCGTCGACATAGCCGACTTTGTGAAGCGTCGCGCCATAGCCTGCGACATGATAGTTGAAGGTCGGATAGGCTCCGTCGGAGGTCACGACATGATCGCCGGGCCCGGCATAAAGCCGGACGACGTAGCCCAGCATTGCGTCGACGCCTTCGCCGACGACAACATTCGAGGACGTGGTACCAAGATGTGCTGCCAACGCCTCGCGCAGTTCAAAGCTTTCCGGGTCGCCGTACATCCAAGCCTCTGACGCCGCCGCCTCCATCGCAGCGATGGCTTTGGGCGAGGGGCCGAAGACGCTTTCATTGGCGCCGATGCGCGCCGTGAAGCCCCGGCCGCGGGCGCGTTCCTGTGCCTCCGGTCCGACAAACGGGACGGTTGAGGGCAGGGCCGCCGTCAGGGGCGTGAGAGGGACGCGTTTGGTCATGGCTGGACACGGCCGGGGAGGCGCTGCCTCCCCGGACCCCACCGGGATATTTGCGGACCGATGAAGGTCACGACATTTCCTTCAGGCGGCTGAGCGCGGTCTTCAGCCGCTCTGCCTCGCCTTCACGCTGGGCAAGGTTGTCGCGGGTTTCCTCGATGACCTCTTCCGAGGCATTGGCGAGGAACTTCTCGTTTCCAAGGCGTCCCTTCAGGCCGCCCATTTCCTTTTCCAGCTTCTGGACCGCTTTTTCGAGACGGGCGGTTTCGGCTCCGACATCGATCAGACCTTCGAGCGGCAGCGCGAAGGTGGCCCCATCAAGCGCGATGGTGGCCGCACCCTTGGGGGCTGCATCGGCGGCGGTGATTTCGGCCACACCCGCTTCGCGGTCGCGCAGGATCAACGCCATGTTGCGGTCCAGCGCGGCTTCGCCCGCGGCATCGCAGGAGAGGCGCAGAAGCGGCGCTTTCGTGGACTTGGGCACGTTCATCTCGCCCCGGACAGAGCGGACCTTCTCGATCAGCTCGCGCACCCAGTTCATTTCCGCCACGGCGGCTTCATCTACCAATTCGTCGCCGTAGGCAGGCCAGTCGCCATGGACCAGCATCTTGCTGCGGTCGTCCGAGAGGCCCCAGATTTCTTCGGTGACGAAGGGCATGAAGGGGTGCAGCATCAGCAGCATCTGGTCCAGCGCCCACGCCATGACGCCCCGCGTTTCCTCCGCCGCGTCGGTGTCGAAGAGCGGTTTGGAGAATTCCAGGTACCAGTCGCAATAGGTGTAGGTGAACGCATAGAGCGTCGCGGCGGCGTCGTTGAAGCGGAAGGCCTCCAACGCGGCATCGACGGCTTGGCGGGTCTTGGCGACCTCACCCACGATCCACTTGTTGGCCGTTGCCGTCAGCGGTTGCCCCGGCTGCCAGCGGGCATGGCCGAAGACGCCGTTCATTTCGGCAAAGCGGGACGCGTTCCAGAGTTTGGTGCCGAAGTTCCGGTAGCCCGCGATCCGCTGGGTCGAGAGCTTCAGGTCGCGGCCCATGGCGGCCATGGAGGCCAGCGTGAAGCGCACGGCGTCGGCGCCGTATTCGTCGACCAGCTCCAGCGGGTCGAGGACATTGCCCAGCGATTTCGACATCTTCTTGCCCTTCTCGTCGCGGACGAGGGC
>CAZMKY010000057.1:0-1938 GCA_964566835.1 uncultured Rhodobacterales bacterium | reverse complement strand
GCTTCCGACGGGTCGGTGACGCTGGCCGACCGCAAGCGCGTCTCAATCACCCTGAGATCGGCGGCGAGCGTGGCTTCGCGCGCGGTCAGGAACGGATCGCTGAGCAATACGGCCGCCGTCCCAGCGGGATACGCGCCCGGTTTCGCGACGTTATCGACAACGCCTGTTGCCCCAGCCACGAGCGGTGCCCTGGCCCCGGGGGCGACCACGCCCTCGGCCACGGTGGCCAACGGGACGGGCACCAGGCTTAGGATCAAGACGAGCGCGCCCAAGACACCGCCCGTTATGCCCAAAGCGCGGCGCCTATGTCCGCGCAGGTCTGGGCTGGTGAACAGGGCGCGGATCAACTTGAACAGCGGCAGGCCATAAAGCAGGACGACCGCCCAAATGGCCAGGGCGATGCCAATGAAGAACGCCTGCCCCGCCACGAAGAAGATGATCGCCAGCATGATCACCAGCCGGTAGATCAACGCCGCTGGTGCATAAAGCGCGAACCACCGCGCTTCACCTTCGGCCGTCACGGGCGACGTAACGGACGTGGCCCCAAAGAGCCGGTTCATCACGATATAGCGCCAATAGCGATTGGCCCTTTGCCCGAGGTTTGGAATTTCGATCAGGTCGCTCAGGACGTAGTAGCCATCGAACTTCAGCAGCGGATTGCCATTGAACAGCAGCGTCGACACGCCGCCAATCAACATGATGTTGAACAAAAACGCCCGCAGAAGACCGGGTTCGGCGTCCAGCCAAAGCAGCAAGGCCCCGACCGCCAGAACAAGTTCCACGATGATCCCCACCGCGCCGACCGTGGCACGCGCCCATTTGGAGGGAAAGCCTGCGGCCGCAGAGGCATCGACATATGGCACTGGCATGAAGACCAGCATCATCACGCCCAACTCATGCAATTCACCGCCCCAGCGCTTGACGGCATAGGCGTGGCCAAGTTCGTGCACCAGCTTGATGAAGGGATAGGCCAGCAACAGAAGTATGACATTCTGCACGTTGAAAAGGCGGTCTCTCAGGTCGCCAGTCAGGTCCTGCCAATGGATCGCAGCCTGAACTGCACCATAGGCGATAAAGGCAAAGATCAGCACAGCACCAGCGACGGAAAAAATCGGTCTGATCAGCGGAAACGTCGCCGCGATGAAACGCTCGGGGTCGAACAGCGGCACCCGCACGGCCAGCGGGTTCAGAAACTGCATCAGCCGCTTCTTGCGCGCCATATCCTCGCTTCGGTTGATGATCTCTTCGACATCGGGCAAGAGGTTGCCGTGTAAAACGCCCGCCCGGTGAAGCTGGGCCAGCAAGCGCACCAGATCATCCTGCGAAAAGTCATCTTCGCGTGCGCTTTCCAAGGCTACTTCGTGCCAAAGCGTTTCGACATCCCGGGTGCCGTCCATCCGATTGAGGATGCGATAAGCTTCTGGTGTAAAACGAAAATAACGCCCGGCGACCTGATCTTCGAGGACATACCAGACCTGATTGCGAAACCCATGGCGATGGAGTTTGACATGGGCGCGCATGCGCGGCTTCAGCCGGGCAATGCGGTGCCACATCGGGCTGGAGGCCGTGCTGGCGTCAGCCATCCCAAAGCTTCCAGCGCCACGCCTTGAGACGGATCCAATCCCGCAACCCTTGTGTCCAGTTTGCAATCACCAGCCTGTCTTCAACCGGCAAACGCGCCACGCCTTCCATGCCCGGGCGCAGGGCGGCTGGCGTGTCCGTCAGCTTTGCCTCCACACGGAACAGGTTCTGACCGTCTGCGATAAAATTGACGGGGGTGATCTCGGTGACTTCCAGGGCCAGCGGCTGCCCCGGCAAGGCGGCGACCAGCACCTGCCCGGTCTGACCCGGTGACAGGGTGCCGATATCGCGCTCTCTTGCCGAAAGGATTACGCGAAAATCCTCCAGCGGTGCGACGGTGAACAGGGTTTCGCCGCG
>CAZMKY010000056.1:0-1607 GCA_964566835.1 uncultured Rhodobacterales bacterium | reverse complement strand
GGTCGACGCTCTGACCGGCAGATCACTTTGTTTGATAGCGTTGGCTTCGCCATCGAAGATTTCAGTGCGCTGCGATACGTGAGGGATCAACTGGCAGGCACCGGGCTTTACCACGATCTTGACCTACTCGCGGACCCCGATGACCCAAGAGACTTGTTCGGGATGTTGCAGCGGGCGGGTTGAACGCGGTTAGAGTGACGTAACTTCACCCTGCTCAAAGCGAACGATATCGCGCGAAACGACGCCCGCCTTGCCCACGGCCTCGCGGAACACGAGCATATGGGGCACTTTGAAATGGGCTTCCAACGCAGGAAGGTCTGTCCATTCCTCGTAGACCCGAAATCTGTTTGGGTTTTCCAGCTCCTGCCAGAACCCATAGGTGATGCAGCCCTCTTCCTTGCGCGTCTCCCGCGCCATGTCGATGGCGGCGGCTTTCAAGGCCTCGATCCCCTCCGGTGATACTTCGACCACACCTGTTACGATCAGCATGTTACCTCTCCTCTGTCACACCAAGGCAAAGCGCTTGGAAATTCGATCAACTTTTTGTCCATCCGCCAAAGGGACATCGCGCAGAACCGAGTGGTCCTTGAAGCCCATAGCGGTGTAATACCTGAGACCTTCGACGTTATCGGCCCGGATCGTGGCGTTCAGCCATTTGTATCCCGCATCCCGAGCCACCTGACAGGTCACTGGGAACAAAGCGCGCCCCACCCCGCGCAGTTTTGGCGCAAGACGGGCGAAACTGGCGATGTCGGCACAATCGTCGGGCAGCCTTTCCGACGTCTCAATGGATTGAAACCCAGCGACGCGGGTATCGTTGTCAAGCGCCACATGGCAAGCGACGCACCAAGGCCCCTCCAGAAAGGCCTCGGCAAACCCAGCCTCGTCAAATGCAACCTGATGCGCGGTTGTTCCGCCCCGAACTATGATGTTGTTCAAGAGCGTGCAGGCCTCGCCGATATCTTCCCGACGTAAGGGACGCACATCTATCACACCTAAAGCCCCAGCTTGTCCCGCATAAAGGCCAGCGCAACGCTTAACCCGTCCGGCGCGATCCCGTGGCCCGTGCCCTTCATCACATGGGCATAAACGTCCTGCCAGCCCGCTTCCTGCAAGGCTTCTGCGGCTTGCGGCAGGGACTGGGGTGGCACCACATCGTCAGCGTCCCCATGCACAAGCAGGATCGGCGGGCGCACCACGACCTCATCTGCCAGCGTCTCGGGCGACAACAAGCGACCGGAAAACGCTACGACACCTGCCACAGAGTCTTCGCGACGTGGCGCGACGTGCAGCGCCATCATCGTGCCTTGCGAAAAGCCAAACAGCACGACCTGCTCTGGCAGCACGTCTTCGTCAACCATCAGCGCGTCGAGAAACGCGTTCAGATCATCCACGGCGGCCGCCATACCGCGCATGGCTTCTTCCTCGCTGGAGCCGTCAATCCAGGGGATCGGGAACCACTGATAGCCCATCGGCATGCCCGGAATCGTCTCTGGCGCATCCGGGGCCACAAACAGCGTATCGGGCAGATGCTCCCCGAGCGGGTCCGCCAGCCCCAGCAAATCCGCCCCGTTGGCGCCGTAGCCGTGCAGAAACACCACCGCCGA
>CAZMKY010000055.1:0-2596 GCA_964566835.1 uncultured Rhodobacterales bacterium | reverse complement strand
GTGGATGAGGTCGCGCTTGGCGACCTCATCAAGGCGGGACTTACCGATCTGTCAACGCACTGGCCGATCACACCGACCTGAAACGCAAAGTCAGAGACTGTAGATCTCACCGAATTTGGCATCGAGGTAATCCAAAAGCGGCTCGACGCTTGGTGCGGTTCCGGTCGCATGCGCGATGGTATCTGCGGGTTTTCTCAAACCGCCATGGGTCTGCAAATTCGATTTCAGCCAGTTCGTGGCGGGCGTGGTATTGCCCATGGCCAGCGCGTCGTCGAGATCCGGCAGGTCCTTACGCATCGCGGCGTTCAAGCAACCTGCGTAGACATTGCCCAGGGTGTAGGTTGGGAAATACCCAAACAAACCGACGGACCAGTGAACATCCTGCAGGCATCCGTTTGACGGTTTGTCTACGGCAGTCCCGAAATCAGACAGGAACCTCGTGTTCCAAGCCTCTTCCAAGTCGGCGACTTCCAGATCACCTGCGATCAAAGCGCGTTCCAGATCGAAGCGCAGCAGAACGTGCAGGTTGTAATGCACTTCGTCCGCCTCGGTCCGGATGAAACCCGGATGCACGCGGTTTACGGTTGCAAAAAAATCGTCCGGTGAGGCGATACCAATGTCGCCAAAAGTCTCCTGCATCCGGTTGAACAGCCATCCTGTGAACGGGCGGCCTCGGCCCAGCTGGTTCTCATAGATGCGGCTTTGGCTTTCATGAACGCCCATGGAGACACCACGACCAAGCGGCGTCAGAAGATAGGCCCGGTCAATGTTTTGCTCATAGCAAGCGTGACCGACTTCATGGATGGTGGAATAAAAGCAGTTGAACGGATCGCGCAGCGCCGTCCGGGTCGTGATCCGCACATCAAGACCCGATCCGGAAGAGAATGGGTGGACGGCCTTGTCGATGCGCCCATGGTTCGTGTCATAGCCAAATGCCGTGGCCAGTTCCGAACTGAGCGCCAGTTGCCCCGCCTCGTCAAACTCCCGGTCCAGCGCTTGGACATGCCGATCAGAGGCCAGGATCTTCTCGCGAAGCGCGACAAGCCGCGGTCTCAGCGCGTCGAACATTGCGCCAATGCTTTCGGACGACGCGCCGGGTTCGTAGTCATCCAACATCGCGTCGTAGAGCGGACCATCACCAGCGAGCGCGGACGCCTTCTCACGCGTCAGTTTTACGACTTCGGTCAGTGTCGGCAAAAAGGCCGAAACATCTTCAGCGGCGCGTGCTTCGGCCCAGATCCGCTGCGCTCGGCTGGTCAGCCGCGCCAAGGCCGCGGACAGGTCTGCCGGCACCTTGTGGGTCTTTTCATAGTCGCGACGGATGTCGGCCAGTATCGCTGTTTGCACCGCGTCTTCTGCCTGCGCATCTTCCAGCCAATCGGCAATGCGAGGGTCCGTGCGTCGCGCATGCAAGACGCCGTCCAGCGCCGCCATCTCTTCTGCCCGCTGCTCTGATGCGCCAGAAGGCATCATTGTTTCCTGATCCCAGCCGAGGCGGCCCATGATCTGGCTCAGCGCTTCGGTCTCACGCTGAAAAGTCATCAAGTCGTCGAAAGCGCTCATCAAGATCTCACAGATTGGGACAAAGGATAAAGGCTAAGGAAACGCGCGCGCAGGACCAAGGTCCAAAGCACCACCGCGCCCAGCTGATGCAAGATCGCGATCTGCCACGGCGCAGAATACATGACCGTCACGATGCCGATCAGCATTTGCACCGCCGTCATCGCCAGCACCGTATTGAAGGCAAAGCGGGTCTGGGTGTTGCCAGAGGTGCGCGACCGGCGCCAAACCACGACTGCGAAGATCGCCAGCAAGTAACCCCAGATGCGGTGCATGAACTGCACAAGACCGTCGTCTTCGAAGAAATTCCGCCACCACGGCTCCAACGCGAAAAGATCCGGCGGCAGAATGCCTCCCGCCATCAATGGCCAGTCGGTGTAGTTCCGACCGGCGTCAATTCCAGCGACGAGCGCGCCGAGGAGGATCTGCACGAAGGTGACATGCAAAAGACCGGTCGACATCGAATAGAGCTTTTGCTCTTTTGCACGACGAGCCTGCAAAAGATCCGCCTCGCTCCGTCCGAGCTTCAGGATATACCATGCGATCAAGCCCAGAATAACGAACGCCAATCCCAGATGCGTGGCAAGGCGATAGCTTGCAACATCAAGCATGGTCCCGGTCAGGCCGGACGACACCATCCACCACCCAATGGCACCTTGCAGGCCACCCAGCGCTCCAAGGCCCAGAAGACGCCCGGTCCAGCCCGGCGGGATTGAACGGGTCAGAAGAAAACCGAAGAAGCCCAGCGCCCAGACAAGACCGATGAAGCGGCCAAGCTGGCGATGTCCCCATTCCCACCAATAGATGAACTTGAACTCCGCAAGGCTCATGCCCTTGTTCTGAAGCTGGTATTCCGGGATTTGGCGATAAGCGTCGAACTCTGCCTGCCAATCGGCCTCGGACAGCGGCGGCACAGCGCCGGACAGCGGGGCCCACTCGGTGATCGAAAGGCCGCTGTCAGTCAGCCGTGTCAGGCCGCCGACGGCAATCATCAATACGACCAACGCAAAGAGCACCATCAGCCAGATGCGAACAG
>CAZMKY010000054.1:0-2938 GCA_964566835.1 uncultured Rhodobacterales bacterium | reverse complement strand
AGGTAAGCAGCAAGATAACGGTCCGTGGTGTCGCGTTCGGCCAACATGGAGCGGCGTTCGGTCTCGGAGATATGCGTGGCAGTGCGTTCGAGGTTCTCGATTTCGTCTGCAGTCAGACCATCATCGCCCCAGCCATGGGCCGCGATCAGCGCACGGTGCACGACAAGGTCGGCGTAGCGCCGGATGGGAGACGTGAAGTGCGCATAGGCCTGCAGGGCGAGGCCGAAATGCCCGAAATTCTCGGGGCTGTAATAGGCCTGCGTCATCGACCGCAATGTCGAGATATTGATCAGTTCGGCATGGTCCGTTTCAGCCGCTGCGGACAAGAGACGGTTTAATTGCTTTGGCTGCAAGACCTGCCCTTTGGCGAGGACAAGTCCTGCCGATTGGGCGACCTCGCGCAGCGCATCGAGCTTGTCGGGCGACGGTTCTTCATGGACGCGGAAGATCAGCGGTGTCTTCTTTTTCTGGAGCGTTCGCGCAGCGGCCACGTTGGCGGTGACCATGAAGTCTTCGATCAGGCGATGCGCGTCGAGGCGATCACGGAACGCGACCGAGGTCACGCGACCGTCTTCATCGAGGATGATACGGCGCTCTGGCAAATCGAGCTCCAAGGGACCGCGCTTGTCACGTGCGCGCGACAGCGCGTTCCATGCCGCATAGAGCGGGCGGATGACGTCGTCCATCAGCGTCTCCGCGCGGTCGGTCGGGTGACCGTCGATGGCGCTTTGCACCTCTTCATAGGTCAGCGAGGCTTGCGAACGCATCAGGCCGCGGACAAAGCGGGCGTCCTTGACCTCGCCTTCGGAGGTGATGCGCATACGGACAGCAAGGCAGGCCCGCGGCACCCCTTCGTGCAGCGAGCAAAGATCACCGGACAGTCTGTCGGGCAGCATTGGAACGACGCGATCCGGGAAGTAGCTGGAATTGCCGCGTCGCCACGCTTCGCGGTCCAAGGCCGATCCCGGTGTCACGTAGTGGGCGACATCCGCGATCGCGACCCAGATCACATGCCCACCGGGATTGTCCGCGGCGTCGTCGGCATGGGCATAACAGGCATCGTCATGGTCGCGGGCATCGGCCGGGTCAATCGTGACAAGCGGCAGATCGCGCAGGTCCTCCCGGCCCTTCAGACCGGCAGGCTTGGCCGTGTCGGCCTCGGCCACGGCGGCGTCTGGAAAATCATCCGGGATGCCGTGCTGGTGAATGGCAATCAGGCTGACGGCGCGCGGCGCACTTGGGTCGCCAAGCCGCGCCACAATACGCGCGCGCGGCAGGCCCATCCGATCCTTGGGGCCGGATTGTTCGGCCTCGACCAGTTCGCCATCTTCAGCGCCGTGAAGCGCACCGGGTGGCACGCGCCATTCGCGGTCGGCCCCTTTGTCGATGGGCAGGATACGTCCGCCCTCGGCCGACTTTCGGAAGACACCGAGGATCTTGCGCGGATTGGTCCCGATTTTGCGGATCAGGCGGGCGTCATAGCTGTGGTCGTCTGCATCGACCTTCTGCAGACGTGCGAGAATGCGGTCGCCTTCGCCAAGCGCGGGGTCAGAGGCGCGAGGGGCCATCAGGATGCGAGGCTCTGCCCCTTCGCCCTGCCATTCGAGCGGTTTGGCAAAGAGATCCCCGTCTGCATCGGGCGCCAGAACCTGCAGGATCGAGACTGGAGGCAGGCTTTCCGGGTCGCGGTATGTCTTGCCGCGTTTTTGAAGATGTCCTTCGGCTTCGAGCTCTTTCAGAACGCGCTTCAGATCGATCCGGTCAGCCCCTTTGATGCCAAAGGCTTTGGCAATGTCGCGCTTCGCGGTCTGTGTGGGATTGTCCGAAATCCAGGCGAGGATTTCGTCCTTGGACGGGATTCGAGCCATGGGGTTCGCCTATCATGCCGGGAAGGGCGCGTCACCGGGAAAGCAAAGCGACTAGAGTGGCGCGGACATCATCCGGTGCGGGATATCGGCATCAAGGAACATGTCACCTTCGGCCACATAGCCCAGACGCTCGTAAAACCCGATGGCTGATTGCTGTGCGCCGAGTTTCGCATGCGTTAGGCCCATCGCCTTTGCCTCGCTCATGCAGGCTTCGATCAGTGCGACACCGATGTGTTTGCCGCGGTGTTCCTTCAACACGCAAACACGCCCGATCTTTGCGACATCATCCAAGATAAGAAACCGCGCCGTGCCGACGGGCGTGCCGTCCAGCGTCGCAATGAAATGCACCGCACCATCATCTGTGCCGTCGACATCAATCTCGACCGGCACGCCCTGTTCTTCCGTGAAAACGGCTCGACGCAGGGCATGGCAGGTCGAAAGGTCTTCGGTACGCCGCACGCTGAGGGTCATGCGAAGTAGTCCTTCAAAATGCGGCCATAGACACGCTTCAGAGCGTGGATTTCATCGACGCTTACACGTTCGTCCACCTCGTGCATCGTTTTGCCGGTCAGACCGAACTCCACGACCGGGCAATGCGATTTGATGAAGCGCGCATCGGACGTGCCGCCGGTGGTCGACAGCTCTGGTACGCGGTTGGTCTCGGCCGCGACGGCCTTGGAGACGAGGTCTGACAGATCGCCGGGCGGAGTCAGGAAAGCCTCGCCCGAGACACGCGTCGTCATCTCGATCGTCACACCAGTGTCGGACTGGATCTTGTCCGCAGCGGCGCGCATCCAGTCGATCAGCCCGGCAGAGGTATGGCTGTCATTGAAGCGAATGTTGACCGTGGAACGGCAGGTCGCGGGGATCACGTTGGTGGCGGCGTTGCCCGTGTCAAAGGTCGTGACCGCCAAGGTCGACGGATCGAAGTGATCCGTGCCCTCGTCCAGCACCTTGGTCGAGAGCTCGGCCATTAGCGCCGTCAAGGCATGCACCGGGTTCTTGGCGCGGTGCGGATAGGCTGAGTGTCCCTGCACGCCGCGTGCGGTGAACCGGGTGACCATCGAGCC
>CAZMKY010000053.1:0-2623 GCA_964566835.1 uncultured Rhodobacterales bacterium | reverse complement strand
AGAAACCGGCGCGGTCGATTTCAGCCACAACCCGTTCTCGATGCCGCAAGGTGGCATGGATGCGCTGTCTGGCGACCCGCTGGATGTCAAAGGTTTCCAGTATGATCTGGCCTGTAACGGCTATGAGCTGATCTCGGGCGCAATCCGGAACCACCGACCGGAAATCATGTTCAAGGCGTTTGAAATCGCAGGCTACGGCGAAGACGAGGTGCGCAAGCGCTTTGGCGGTATGGTCAACGCCTTCCGCTTCGGCGCACCGCCGCACGGGGGCTGCGCTGCCGGGATCGACCGGATCGTTATGCTTCTTGCGGATGAGCAGAATATCCGCGAGGTCATCCTCTTCCCGATGAACCAGCGTGCCGAAGATCTGATGATGGGGGCCCCGTCTGAGCCGATGAACGAACAGTTGCGCGAACTGCGCCTCAGGGTTCTTCCACCAGAAGACTAAGAGGATCGCCGCCAAGGCGGCGAAGGGCCCATATGACAGCATCGCTTGAAAACTGGTCGCCGCCTGCGTTGCCGCCGCGGCGTTCCATCGCCGGGCGCTTTGCAACTTTGGAGCCATTGTCCCCGGATCATGTCGAGGGGCTGCGTGATGCACATCTGGAGGATGAGGCGGGCGCAATGTGGGCCTACCTGCCGGTCGGCCCTTTCGATCAAGCGGGCTATGCCGCTTGGGTCGAACGCAACCGTATCCTGCACGATCCATTGCACTTTGCCGTTCGCATGCGGGACGGTCGTCTGGGCGGGACTTTGTCCCTGATGCGGATGAAGCCGGATGCAGGGTCGATTGAAACCGGCTGGCTGACATTTGCGCCCCGGTTGCAGCGCACGCCCGAATCCACCGAAGCCGTTTATCTTCTGATGAAGTGGGCGTTTGAGGTCGGCTACCGCCGCTTTGAATGGAAATGCGACGCGGGAAACCGAGCGTCCCGCCGCGCGGCAGAACGCTTTGGGCTGAGCTATGAAGGGATTTTCCGTCAGGCGTCCGTCGTCAAAGGCCGCAACCGCGACACGGCCTGGTTTGCCGCCATCGACAGCGAATGGCCCAGACTTCAGGCGGCGTTCGAGGCTTGGCTTGCGCCGGAGAACTTTGACGCCGACGGTCAACAGAAACAGGCGCTGAGCGATCTGACTCGCCCCATCCTCGTCGCCAAGGATCCTTTGACGGACAGCTAAGTCCGTCAGACAGCTGTCCGGGCAATGATCCTGTCGTTCAGCAATGCCGAGACTGCCGCAAGCGGCCCCTCGATCGAACGTCCATCGTCGCGCGCATCTTTCAGGGCATTGACGGCGCGCTTCAGGTCGCGGTCGCCTGCGCATTTTGCCAGACCCATCAGGAACCCTTCAGCATAGACCATCGCTTCGGCATCGCAGCTGTTCTTCAGAACGCGGGCGACCTGTTGCAGGTCGTCGCGAAGTGCCACGTCGTCCGGTGTGACAACCGTTGTTGGCAAGACGCGGGGGCCCTTCGGATGCGCCTCCGCGGGTAGGAATGACAGGATCAGTGATTGGAACTCTGCCAGTGATGTCAGGGGCTTGCCAAGAAAGGCATCAGCGCCGGCATCGCGCGCAGCATCGGACAAGGTATCGTCGCCCGACATGGCCAAAAGGACGTCAACGCGCGGCTCTGACTGGTTCAAATCTTCGATCAGATCCAGTCCTGACCCATCCGGCAGGCCAAGATCAACAAGGACGACGCTGGGCCGGTAGGTCCTGAGATGCCGCGCCGCAGACCGCAGGCTGTCGGCGCGCCGCAGTCGGGCGCCGGACCTTTGACACATCAGGCGAAGCGCGTCCGAGACATAGCGGCTGTCCTCGACGGCCAAAATGGTTCTGCCGTAAAGCGGACGCTCTGCCGTTGGTGGTCTCGTTCGGAGAAAATCGTCGAGGGTCTCCGGCATCGTCACACTCCTCACTATACAACAGGCACCATTGACGCAGTTTTTGGCTAAAAGAGCGTTAACGCTCCTGCGGCGCTGCGTCGCTTGTAGTTTACCTGCAGGGCAGCATAACACGTTCTCGCCTCTGAAAGGGAGAAAACCATGATTGGCCGCCTGAACCACGTTGCGATTGCCGTTCCGGATCTGGAGGCCGCCGCCGCCCAATATCGTGATACGCTGGGGGCCGAAGTCGGTGCGCCGCAAGATGAACCCGACCATGGGGTCACGGTCGTCTTCATCACGCTGCCGAACACCAAGATCGAGCTTCTGTACCCACTGGGCGAAGGCTCTCCGATCGCCGGTTTTCTGGAAAAGAACCCTTCGGGTGGCATCCACCACATCTGCTACGAGGTGGACGACATCAACGCCGCCGCGGCCGATCTGACGGCAAAAGGCGCGCGCGTGCTGGGCGACGGTTCACCCAAGATCGGCGCGCATGGCAAGCCTGTCCTGTTCCTACACCCCAAGGATTTCACCGGCACGCTGGTCGAGTTGGAGCAAGCCTGATGTCCATCGTTTCCGCCATCGTTCTCTTGGCCGTCATCTGGTTCATGACCCTCTTCGTGGTCATTCCCGTCACGATCGAGACGCAGGAAGAAGCCGGAGAAGAAGTCGAAGGCACGCACGCCGGTGCCCCTTCGTCACGCTATTCCATGAGACGTGCCATCCGCATCACCTCG
>CAZMKY010000052.1:0-6978 GCA_964566835.1 uncultured Rhodobacterales bacterium | reverse complement strand
GGCGAAACGTTGGACAGCATGACCCTTCTGGGCAGCGCTTTGGTCGTGGCCTCAGGCCTTTATATCTTCGCGCGCGGCCGTCAGGTGGACTGAGGCTCCAAGCGCCTGAGCCAAAGCACCATCGCCAAGGCCACGCTCGATGTCAGAAGCATAAGCACGATCAGAAACTGCGGCGATGGCCAGATCGTCACCAGCGCCCCAGCGATGGCGGTCAGCACGGCGCCCGTGCCCACATTCATCGCCCCCGAAAGACCCGCAGCGCTGCCAGCCAGTTCGGCGTTGACGGACATCGCGCCTGCGTTTGCAGATGGCATCGTCAGACCATTGCCCAGCCCAACCGAAAGCGTCGTGACGAACAAAAGCGCCGGTGTCATGGGCAGGAAAAGGCTCAGGATCAGGCCGATCGACAGTCCAATCATCGGGCACAGCCGTCCGATCAGCATCAGGCGAAGCGGTGCCGCGCGCGCCGCAAGGCGACCTGACAGAAAACCGCCGGTCATGAAGCCCAACGTGATGGACCCGATGGCCACACCCAAAGTCGCAGAGGTCATCCCGAATTCCAGCGTCGCGATCAACGGGACAGAGGCCAGAAAGACGAAGAACGCGCCTGTCGAGAACGCCCCGCAGATCGCGTAAGCCCAGAACCGCGGTTCCTTCAAAAGGGCGGTCCTTTGCCGGTTCTGACTTTGCCCGGGCGTGTGGGTCTCGCCCAGATCGTACCAGCACCACAAGAGAAGCGAGAGGCCAGCCAACCCGTAGGCGTAGAAATTCGCGCGCCAACCGAACAAGCTGTCCAGCGTGCCACCAATCATCGGGCCGATCATGGGGGCCACGGCCATGGCCATGGCGATATAGCCAAGCCTGCTTGCCGCTTCCTGCCGCTCGGACGTGTCGCGTACGATGGCCATGGCGACCGAATACCCGGCCAGCACGGCGGCCTGCATCATTCGGAAGGCAAGGAACACGTAAACATTCGTGGCCAGCGACGCGCCCAAGCTTGCGATGACGAAAATGACCAGCATGCGCAGGACGACAGGACGCCTGCCGATTCTGTCCGACCAAGGCCCGACGATCAGTTGAACCACAGCCGTCATCGCAAGATAGACCCCAACGGCAAGGCTCACGATGGCGTAGGGCGCGTCTAGGTCTTCCGCGATCGCAGCCAGCGATGGCAGGAACATGTTCAACGTCATCGTGGACAGCGCCGCCAACAGGACGAGCGTGATATAGCGGGGCGGTGTGGTCGTGGGCGTCATGGTGTCCGAGGTCTTCAGCAATAAAAAAGCCCCCGACCATCTGGTTCGGGGGCGCGTGGGGCAGGTGCGGGGCTTCCGCTACCGGACCACGCGCATGTCTACCACAATAAAGATGTGTTCTGTTGTCATGCCTTGATACCTACCCACCGGGCCTATGGCTGTCCAGCGTCGCACTGACTGGACTTGCGCGCGCTGCACGCTTATCTCAGCCGTCTTATGGCCAAGACAAAAGAGAAAACGAACTACAAAGTCCTCTCCGAGAACCGGAGGGCCCGGTACGACTATGCCATCGAAGAAGACATTGAGTGTGGCATCCAACTACAGGGGTCTGAGGTCAAAGCGCTGCGTCTGGGCCAATCGAACATCGCGGAAAGCTATGCGGCGGTTGAAGAGGGCGAGCTTTGGCTGGTCAACAGCTACATTGCGCCGTTGGAACAAGCGATGTTCGGCCACGAGGATCGCCGTCGCAGGAAGCTTCTGGTTTCCAAGCGGCAGTTGGCCGAGTTGTGGAACGCGACACAGCGCAAGGGCATGACGCTGGTTCCGCTTGTCATGTATTTCAACGATCGTGGCATCGCGAAGGTCAAGATTGGCGTCGCCAAGGGTAAGAAGACTGTCGACAAGCGCGAAACGCAGGCCAAGCGCGATTGGAACCGTCAGAAGCAACGCCTTCTGAAGGATCACGGCTAGGACCGCGTCCGTGGATTGGCGTGCGGAAGGGATTTTGCTGAGCGTCCGGAAGCACGGTGAAACGGCGGCCATCATCGAAGTTCTGACCGAGGCGCATGGTCGCCACGCCGGCGTTGTACGGGGCGGCACGAGCCGCAAGATCGCCCCCATCTTGCAGCCCGGCGCTCAGCTTGACCTGTCCTGGCGGGCCCGTCTCGACGAGCATATCGGCACCTTTACAGTAGAACCCGTCCGCTCTCGCGCCGCCGCACTGATGGGCAGCCGCCTGACGCTGGCGGGCCTGAACGCGATCACCGGCCTTTTGTCCTTCGCACTTCCGGAACGCGAAGCGCACCCACGGCTCTATGCAGGAACGCTCTCTGTTCTCGACATGATGGGCGAAAGCGAATTCTGGCCCTTGGCCTATGTCCGCTGGGAAATGGCTTTGCTGGAAGACCTGGGCTTTGCACTGGACCTCGCGACCTGTGCCGTGACCGGGCAAACAGACGACTTGATCTATGTCTCGCCCAAGTCTGGACGTGCGGTCTCGGCGAAAGGGGCGGGCGAGTGGGAAGATCGCATGCTGCGCCTGTCGCCCGCTCTCATCGGGCAAGGTGGGCTGGACGACGTCGCAAGCGCGCTTAGGACCACCGGACATTTCCTGGAAACCCGTCTGGCGCATTCGCTAGGGTCGCGCCCATTGCCCGCGGCACGGGCGCGGCTCTTGGATCTGCTCGCGCGTCAGCCTTCGGCCTGAAAGACCATCTGACGACCGTCATCATTGGACAGGATCAGCACGCCACCTGAGACCTCCGATACGGTCATCTGCCTCAAGAGGTTCAGGTACTCCTGCTCTTTGTCGAGGTCCGGGCAGGCGGCGCGGGTCGCGACGGTCCGGCCCATTTCGAACCAGGGGTAGGGGGCCGTCTGCGTGGCCGAGTAGGTGTTGCAAGGCGCGCGCCCCGACACGCGACCCGCTTCTGGAAAGCTGATCGTTGCGCTGAACGTGATGCGTTCGCCGTCGATCTCGGTCAGACGATAGCTCGTCTCGGTGTCCGCATAGCCTGAAATCGTCTCGTCAGCACAAAGCCCAAGGACAAGAAGCGTCGCGAAAGTGGTCAATCGAAGCATGGGGTGAGCCTAGGCTGTTGCCCTCAAAATGAGAAGAGCGCGGGCGTCGCCGCCCACGCTCGTCGCGATTGATCAGCCAAAAGGCGCCTAGGCCAGAAGGCGTCGCGCGATGACCTGCGCTTGGATCTCCGCGGCCCCTTCAAAGATGTTCAGGATGCGCGCATCACAAAGGATACGGCTGATCGGGTATTCAAGCGCGAACCCGTTGCCGCCGTGGATCTGCAAGCCATTGTCCGCCGCCGACCACGCCACACGGGCACCCAATAGCTTGGCCATGCCTGCTTCCAGATCGCAGCGCCGATCATTGTCTTTCTCGCGCGCCGCGAAATAGGTCAGTTGCCGTGCAACGGTCAGCTCGACCGCCATCATGGCGATCTTCGAGGCCACGCGCGGGAATTCGGCCAAAGGCTTGCCAAACTGAATGCGGTCCTCGGCGTATTTCAGCGCGCTGTCCATCGCGGATTGTGCGACGCCGACCGCGCGAGCTGCGGTTTGGATACGGGCGCTCTCAAAAGTCTGCATCAACTGCTTGAAGCCCTGACCTTCGACGCCGCCCAGAAGGTTGTCGCCGTCGACCGTGAAGCCGTCGAAGTTGACGGTGTATTCCTTCATGCCCCGGTATCCCAGAACCTCGATCTCACCGCCGGAAAGGCCTTCGTCGCGGAACGGCTCCTCGTCCGTGCCGGGTGTCTTCTCGGCAAGGAACATGGACAATCCGCGGTAATCCGTCGTCGAAGGATCGGTCCGGGCGAGGACCGTCATCACATGCGTGCGAGCCGCATGGGTGATCCACGTCTTGTTGCCGGTGATCGTCCAGTCATCGCCCGCCTTCTCGGCCCGCGTCTTCAGGCTTCCCAGGTCCGAGCCCGTGTTGGGTTCCGTAAAGACCGCCGTCGGCAGGACCTCTCCGGTGGCCAGCGCAGGCAGCCATTTCGCCTTTTGCGCATCGGTGCCGCCGCAAAGGATCAACTCCGCCGCGATTTCCGAACGTGTCCCTAGCGAGCCAACGCCGATGTATCCGCGCGACAACTCCTCCGACACGACGCACATCGCCAGTTTCGAAAGGCCGAACCCGCCATGTTCTTCCGGGATCGTCAGCCCGAAGACACCCAGTTCAGCCATCTCGGAGATGACGTCCATCGGGATCAGTTCGTCCTTCAAGTGCCACTCATGCGCGAAAGGTTCGACCTTCTCGCGGGCAAAGCGACGGAACTGATCGCGGATCATCTCCATGTCTTCGTCCAGACCGCTTGCGCCGAAGATCGTCTCGCCGCCGCCGTCGCGCATCAGAGACACAAGCCGCAAGCGCGCAGCCTCAGAGTTGCCGTTCTGGGTCAGTTGCATGACGGCTTCGACCATCATGCTACGCTGATCTTCCTGGCTCAGGCCAATATCCTGCGGGCGCAAGATTTCGGTCTGGCTCATCGGGATGCCGCCGTAGATCTGCCAAAGGTATTCCCCGAACGCGATCTGAAGGATCAGTTGCTCGGCCTCGCCAAGACGCCCGCTGGCGTTCAGCTCTTCCGCCCAAGCCTGCATTTGCCGCAAGGATTCGACGTAAGTGGCAAGCCATGCCAGACCGTGGGCCGCCGTCTGATTGGCCTCGATCAGGGCACCTGAAATCCGCTCGCCGTCGCTGACCGTGACGCGCACTTTTTCGCGCGCACGTTCAAGCAGGGCCTCTGCCGCTGGAACCGCTTCGCGTGTCAGCGTCAGAAGGTTGGACAGGATTGGGCTGTCGGTCATTTGTGTCCCGTCATGCGGCATGGGGAATCCTCGTCATTCTGCACCTGCGAAGATTTAGTATGCTGCAATCGCAAGGGCAAGAAGATTTCAACCTGTGCGTCAATATTGAACAAAAATAACTCTCTCATTTTTGCTTCCCCCTGCCGGGCCTCGGGCGTATGGCAGAGGTATGCTGACTGAAGTCATCGCGCCGCTCTCGGCACTGGATCTGGGATTGATCGTATTTGTCGTCGCCCTCGCGGGATTCGTCAAAGGTGCGGTCGGCTTTGCCATGCCCATGATCATCATCTCGGGCGTCGGCTCCATCGCGACGGCCGAGTTGGCGCTTGTGACCCTGATCCTGTCGACACTGGTCTCGAACGTCTGGCAGGCGCTTCGGAACGGGCCGCGCGCGGCTTGGGCTTCTGCAAGGTCACAGAAAGTCTATATCGGGGTCCTTCTGATCTTCATTGCCATCGGGGCGCAGCTTGTTGCCTTCATCTCGGACCGTGTCCTTTTTCTGATGCTCGGCGTGGTATTGGGAAGCTTGGCGTTCATTCAACTGATCGGCGTGGAGTT
Source organism: uncultured Rhodobacterales bacterium (assembly GCA_964566835.1). Classification (GTDB taxonomy): domain Bacteria; phylum Pseudomonadota; class Alphaproteobacteria; order Rhodobacterales; family Rhodobacteraceae; genus CAZMKY01. The sequence goes on along the minus strand of CAZMKY010000052.1, from coordinate 1,618 downwards.
CCGTATCCCGCCTTCAAAACGTCGACAGGCCGAGATCGGTGTCGGCACGGCAGCAGGTCTTGTCGGTGGCATCTCTGGCGTGTGGGGACCGCCAACGGCAATTTACCTGACCGCACTCAACACACCCAAGGTCGAACAGATGCGCACCCAAGGTGTCATCTACGGCCTGGGGGCTTTGATGCTGACAGTCGCGCATATTCAATCCGGTGTCCTGAACGCCAGCACCGCACCCTATTCCGCGCTTATGGTCATTCCCGCACTCTTCGGCATGGTCATCGGATTTCTGGCGCAAGACCGGATGGACCAAGCCCGATTTCGGAAGGCGACACTGTTGGTTCTTTGCATTGCCAGTCTGAACCTGATCCGTAGGGGGCTGACCCTATAGAAAAGGCCCGCGTCTGATGCGCGGGCCTTTCGGGTGTCGGTCTTCGCGGGCCTAGCCGATAGCGATGGCGCGCACATCCTCGTCGATGGCATCGGCATATTGCTCGAAATTCTCAGCGAACATGGCAACAAGCTTCTTGGCCTGGACGTCATAGGCTTTGGGGTTGTCCCAAGTGCGGCGCGGATCCAGCAGGATGTCCGGCACGGCGCTGGCCTTGACGTGGGTTGGCACCTCGAACCCGAAGTTCGGGTCCTTGCGGAAAGGCGCATCCGCAAGCGAGCCGTCAAGGGCCGCCGTCAAGAGCGCCCGGGTTGCTTTGATCGGCATCCGGGAGCCCGTACCAAACGCTCCGCCTGTCCAACCGGTGTTCACCAGCCAGCAGGTCGCGCCATGGGTCGCGATCTTCTCTCGCAGAAGCGCGCCATAGACCTCGGGCTTGCGGGCCATGAAGGGCGCCCCGAAACATGTTGAGAATGTCGGTTGCGGTTCCGTCACCCCGCGTTCGGTTCCCGCCACCTTGGAGGTGAACCCGGAAAGGAAATGATAGGCGGCCTGTGCTGGCGTCAGTCGTGCGATCGGCGGTAGAACGCCAAAGGAATCACAGGTCAGCATGACGATGTTCTTCGGATGCCCGCCAAGCGCACTTTCCGACGCATTGGAGATATAGTGCAACGGGTAAGCGCACCGCATGTTTGGCGTCAGGCTATCGTCGGTGAAATCCAGCTCTTTGGTTTCCGGATCGAAGACCATGTTTTCGATGACAGTGCCGAACTTCGACGTGGTGTCGAAGATCTCGGGCTCGGCCTCACGGCTGAGGTTGATGGTCTTGGCGTAGCACCCGCCTTCGAAGTTGAACGTGCCGCGGTCCGACCATCCATGTTCGTCGTCACCGATCAGGACGCGGTTGGGATCCGCGCTGAGTGTCGTCTTGCCCGTGCCGCTAAGACCGAAGAAGACCGCCGTATCGACGGAGTTGCCGGGCGCATGATTGGCCGAGCAATGCATCGGCATGATGCCGCGTTCCGGCAAAAGGTAATTGAGAACAGAGAAGATCGATTTCTTGTTCTCGCCCGCGTATTCCGTGCCGCCGATCAGGATCAGGCCCTTGTCGAAGTTGATCGCAATGACGGTTTCACTCCGGCAGTTGTGACGTTCCGGATCTGCCTTGAAGCTTGGTGCGTTCAGCACGGTGAAGCGTGGCGTGAAATCGTCCAGTTCGTCGCGTTCCGGGCG
>CAZMKY010000051.1:0-1554 GCA_964566835.1 uncultured Rhodobacterales bacterium | reverse complement strand
TGGGCAGATCGTGTGGCCCATCATTTTTCGAAAGAGGGCGGTCGGATCGATTTTGCATCCGCGTTGCCGGAATGGCAGGCGGGTCACAAACTCTACACCTGCGGATCGGATCGCTACATGGATGCAGTCTTTGCTGCGGCGCGTGAAAAAGGTTGGCCGGAAGAGGCACTCTCCAAGGAGTACTTCAGCGTCCCGGAGCCGCCCGACTGGGTAAATTCGGCCTTCAAGCTGAAACTGAAGTCGGGACAAGAGATCGAGGTTGCGGAAGACGAAGCTGCAACGGACGCTTTGGCGCGGGCCGGGATCCACGTCGACACCAAGTGTTCGGACGGCATTTGCGGTGTTTGCGCGGCTGGTTTGATTTCGGGCGATGTCGAACATCGAGACTACGTCTTGTCCGGGAAAGAGCGGGAAAGTCGTGTGATCCTGTGTTGTTCGCGAGCTCGGACCGCAGGCGGCGTTGTCGAAGTCGATCTCTGACGCGTCGGAAATGGCTCATTTTTTGTAATCTGGACTGAACGTGCGTGAAATGCTGGCCCTAACCGAAGGGTCTCATTTTCGACATTGTCCGCTCAGCCACCCTCCATTGGAGTTTCGAATCATGAACACGCCCTTCTCGCCAAACGACCTGTCTGGTGTCGTAGAAGCCGACCGCAGCCACCTCTGGCATCACCTCATGAACCATAAGCCGTTCGAGACGATCGATCCGCGGATCATCGTTGAAGGCAAGGGGATGCGTGTCTGGGATGCGACGGGCAAAGAGCACATCGACGCAGTCTCTGGCGGTGTGTGGACTGTGAACGTCGGCTACGGCCGCGAGCGTATTGCCAACGCCGTGCGCGACCAGTTGATCCAGATGAATTACTTCGCGCAGACTGCAGGTTCGATCCCGGGATCGCGCTTTGCCGAAATGCTCATCGACAAGATGCCGGGCATGAGCCGCGTCTACTATGTGAACTCCGGCTCTGAAGCGAACGAGAAAGTCTTCAAGATGGTCCGCCAAATCGCGCACAAGCGCTATGGCGGCAAGAAGCACAAGATCCTTTACCGGGAGCGTGACTACCACGGCTCCACGCTTGCCACGATGTCGGCAGGCGGCCAGTACGAGCGGAACGCGCAATACGGTCCTTTTGCGCCCGGATTTGTCGAGGTTCCGCACTGCCTCGAATATCGCGCTCAGGTCGAGACCGAGAACTACGGTGAGTGGGCCGCAAACCAGATCGAAGAAGTCATCCTGCGCGAAGGCCCGGACACGGTCGGTGCGCTCTGCCTTGAGCCGGTAACGGCTGGCGGCGGTGTCATCACTCCGCCCGAGGGTTACTGGGAGCGCGTTCAGGAGATCTGCAAAAAGTATGATGTCCTTTTGCATATCGACGAAGTCGTCTGCGGAGTCGGCCGGACGGGCACGTGGTTTGGCTATCAGCACTTTGGCATCAAGCCGGACTTCGTGACGATGGCGAAAGGTGTGGCCTCTGGTTATGCTGCGATTGCCTGCATGGTCACGACGGAGGAGGTCTTTGACATGTTCAAGTCCGACCCGAATGATCCGATGGA
>CAZMKY010000050.1:0-8382 GCA_964566835.1 uncultured Rhodobacterales bacterium | reverse complement strand
GCGCGTTGCGGTTTCGGGCACCGCCCTACCCGGCACCCCCATTCTGACAGCGGATGGCAAAGTCGCCGGAACGCTTTTCACACAGGCAGGCGGCGAAGCGCTGGCATGGCTCCGCTTTGACCGCGCAGGGTCCGAAATGACGGCGGGTGACGCCGTGATCTCGATGTTGGACAGCTAGGTTCGCCTTCGGCGTGCCTTTAGGCGCGCTCAGCGTATTCCATGGTCTCGGTATTGACGACGATGTCTTCATCCTGACCAACGAACGGTGGGATCATCACGCGCACACCGTTGTCCAGAACAGCCGGTTTGAAGCTGTTTGCCGCCGTCTGACCTTTGACCACTGGCTCGGTCTCAATCACCTTGCAGATGACCTTTTGCGGCAGAGTCGCGTTCAACGCTTCAGATTCGTAGTATTCGATCTGGATCGTCATACCGTCCTGCAGGAACGGGCGACGATCCCCAAGAATGTCCGAAGGCAGTTCAATCTGCTCGAACGTCTCGTTGTCCATAAAGACCAGCATGCCGTCACTTTCGTACAGGAACTGCTGATCCTTCTGTTCAAGCCGCACACGTTCGACCTTGTCGGCCGAACGGAAGCGTTCGTTCAACTTGGATCCGTTGCGCAGGTTCTTCATCTCGACTTGCGCAAAAGCGCCGCCTTTTCCGGGCTTTACGTGATCCGCCTTTACGGCGACCCATAGTCCGCCATTGTGCTCAAGCACGTTGCCGGGACGAATTTCGTTACCATTGATCTTGGGCATGCGACAAACCGTGTCAGATTGTTGAACAAAAGGTTAAGGGGTCTATATGCTAGCGTGAACTGGGTGGCAAGATTGGGCGAAACTGACTCAACGACCATACGCGATATGCGCCTGATGCATGGCTTATATTCCAAATAAGCAACCCTACTGACCGTTCAAACGCGGCATAAGGGGCGCCACGCCGGAAGACAAGAAAGATCGAAAAGCAAAAGGATCACCATGGCAGAATTTGTGGACGGAACGGCCTTCAATCACGAACAAGGCAATCGCGCGCGGAAACTCTTCGCCGCTGTCGTGCTCGCTGCATTGGATGACGCCATTGCCGACGACAAGAAATACGGCAACGGACCAGAGCAGATTGCGCGTTGGGCGCGGTCGCGCGATGGTCGCGAAGTGCTGAGCTGTGCTGGGATCGACCCTAATGAACGCGTCGTGAACGGCCTGATGGAATTCGTCTCCAAAGGCGTGCGGACTTCGGTTGCGCTCAGCCGCGAAGAGAGCGAGCGTCGCAACGCCGCCGAGCAGGCCAAAGCCGCCTGATCTTCGAAGAGACATGAACTCTCGAAAACGCGTCCCAAACGGGGCGCGTTTTTTTTAGTCTTCTACGTCTTCAACCGACGCGTCGAATACGCCGACGCCTTGCATGTTGATTGGCACTTCGGCTGGCCCAACGAGGAAATCCTGATCAATGGTGACAAGACCGGCAATGACTTCGCCGTCCTCACCATAGAACAAGCCCCCGATTTCATTCTCGGACGCCCCGCAGACGTCCGCCTCGAAACAGGCATCTACGCTAAGCGCTGTGGCAAAGCCGTTCTGGACGATTGGCGTCTCATCGAAACTGGCATCGAAAGTACCGAACAGGTCACCGCCATCGCTTGACAAGACGACCGTGCCTTTCTCGACGCTGCCGACGACCGTGCCCGCGCCAAAATCCGTCGTGATGCGCAACTCACCGGTCATGATCGAGGTCGAATCCGAAAACGGAAGTCCGTCATCCGTGGCATAGCCCGTGACGTCGACGCGTCCGACGTAGAAGGCCTGATCTGATTGTAGGGCCAGCGTGTCTGGGTCCGTCTCGGTGCCAAGGATATAAAAGCCCGTCGTCTCGGTCCCTTCCCCACGCGAGGTCAGCGTGGCTCGAACACCGTTCGACAGGTCCATGCCCAGGCGTTCGGTCTCGAACGTCAGGCTGTCCATCGAGGCCTCGCCTTCGGTGAAGATCAATGTCTTGCCGTCGAGATCAAGCGCGCCGTCCCCGGCCCCGGTCAGCAGCCAGCCCTCCTCCAGCGTCAGCGTCGCGTCGACAAGTCTGATCTCAATCGGAACATCCGAACCAGAGTTGCTGACTTCAGCCAGACGGATTGTGACAGTTTGCCCTTCAAGGGCCAGCGCGCCGGCTCCATCAGCAAAACCAGCACCATTCGAAGCCAAGTCTCCGGAGGCCACCGCAACAATGGCCTCGGGGCCAAGGCCGTCATCCACAAGCATCCCGCCGCCGCAGCCTTGCAGCAGGGCAATCATCGGGATCAAGAGAACACGTTGGGACGTCAACATTGCTTGGCTCATAAATGACTTAACCAATGGTTAACACTCGACCATGGCAACTGTTGGGCAAAGACGCAGCAATCCCGTGATTTGCGGGCAATTGTTTCCGATCAGCATCAAAGCTTAGAACACGAACCGCCAGACCCCAGAGCTTGCGAATTCACCCGCCAAAAGCAGCACAGCAAGGAGTTTTGGCCAAAGACTTTGGTGGGCGCGCCAAACGTAAAGCGTTGCTCCAAGGCACATGGCGGCGACGATCGGTCCCACAATGCCGGCATGGGCGCCGTGATCCCAATAACTGATAGGCCCTTCAAACCGCCACATTGTGATCGGCCAGAAATGCGCACGCGCATCGTGCGTGTGCAGGGGAAAATCAAAGGCCAGGTGCAAAAGGGCCGCGCCAGTGAATGCGACGGCCCAGAGCGCACGGGCCCGAAGCGCCAGCAAAAAAGCTATGCCCCACAAAATGAAACTGTTGTCGATGGCAAACACCAACTGCCAGGCGTCCGAGTAATAAAGCTCTCGAAAGACCCGCTCGGCAGGGATGCCAAGGCCCCAGATGGACACGCCTGTCATGATGTAGAGCGAGGCATCAGGCGCGAACGCACCTGCCACTGCAGCCGCGGTTACCTTCGGACGATCCGCCCGGCCAAAGACCGCCAATCCAAAAAGAAGGTGGGCAGGTGTGTTCATCCCTGCCCCGCCAGATCAGTGCAAATCGCGCGCAGCCAAGGCACGCTGGATTTCACGGCGCACAAGCTTGCGCACATTCCGCGTGATCCGTTCACCCAGTTCGCCCTGCAACTCGTCCCGGATCAGGGCCGAAACCAAGCCGCGCAGCGCCTCGTCGTCGAATAGCTGATCGTCGATCTCGTCGGCATAAAGCTCGCGCATGCGATCCGCTGTGCGAGACTTCGGCGCTCGCTCTGCAAGATCATCTTCAAGCTGCTCGGGGTCATGCTCCACGATCTCGGCATCCTCGATGCCGTCATCCGTCGCGGCCACGGCCTCTTCTACCGGCTCGTCCTCTGCAGCCTCTTCTTCAGCCGCATCATCGGCCTCAACGCTGCTCTCCGGCTCGGCCTCGACTTCGGCCTCGGCTTCTGCGTCCACCAGAGGCTCAGAAGCGACGATCTCTTCCAGCGCGTCTTCCGGATCAGGCGTGTGCTCTGCTTCCGAGATCACGTTGTCCTGCGGTTGCTCGGTCGTGTCGTCTTCGTCCTTCGGCGGCTCGGCGCCCACAAGCGCGATCCGCGACAGACGCAGCGGCCGGTTCGCCCCGACACCGCGAGAGACAACCATGCTGGTCGGGCGATGCTGGTCCTGGTCTTCGCTGCCATCTGGCTCCCAGTCTTCTGGGCGCTCCGAAATCGCGGCCTCCAACTCGGCAATGCGATCTTCAAGGCTGTCGCCGTGTTCTTCAAAAGCCAGAGGCTCTTCATAACTCGGGGCGGTCTCGACCGGCGTCTCTTCAACGCGGTCAGCTTGGCTCAATACAAGCTTTTCAGCCTCGGCGGCAGGCTCCGAGGTTGGCTCCGGCTCCGGCCGGCGCCGACGATGGTCATTTGATATCAACCGACGCACAGAGGACAGCACGTCCTCCACTTCGGCTCCCTTTACGGAATCAGACATTCTGTACGTGTCTCCTGCCCCCAGGATCGCAGGGTAACGTCAGTCACCAACTGGCACAAGCGCCTGAGATCAGACGAAAGCTTCCGCGCTCACTCGCGTCCGATCGACTTCAGGATGCGGTCAAGCTTCTGCCCCTGCGGACTGACGTCGCGCACCGGCGCCGACTTCACCGCGTTGTAATAGGCAGACGGATCATAACGCGGAACGTTCAGCCCAAGATAATCCGCCGTCAGAAGCCCGGTCGCATCCAGAATGTCATACGCCGCCGAATATCGGTCGATCTCTGCCGCAACGAGGTTGGTCTGTGCGTCCAGAAGCTCGTTTTCCTGGTCCAGCACTTCCAGCGTTGTCCGGGCACCAAGCGAGAGCTCCTCGCGCACCCCTTCCAGCGCAAGCGACGCCGCCCGCACCTGACGGTTGGACGCATCAATGGACGCAATCGCCACCGCGAGATTTGCATAGGCATTGCCGACTTCCTGATCGATCTGCAGGCCTGTCGAATAAAGCTGCGCCCGCACGCGATCCCGTTGCGCCTTGGCCTGACGAATCTGACTGGAAATGCTGCCGCCTTGGTAAATCGGCCCACTGAGCGAGACGCCCACGCTGGCGGAATCGTTCCCGTCATCATCCGTGGTGACGCGAGCCGTCCCGGACAGCGAAGGACGAATGGCGCGCGTAGCACTTTCAACCGCCAATTCAGCCGCCGTAACCTGATGCTGGACCTGATCAAGAACCGGGCTGCTCTTCTGCGCCAAGGACTTGGCTTGCGCTTCGGTATCCGGCACGCGCGGCGGTGCCGGCGGCGGCGCTAGAGTTCCGGGATAACGGCCAACGGCGGCGCGGAACTGTTCACGCGCACGGGCCAGTCCGCCACGTTCTGCGGCAAGGCCACTCCGCGCAGCAGCCAGTCGCGCTTCGGACAAGGACACATCCGTCCGCGTAACCTCACCGACTTCGAAGCGGTCACGCGTCGCGCGCAACTGCTCGGTCAGAAGACGAACGTTGTTTTCGCGGAGCCCCACAAAGGCAGAGGCCCGACGCACGGCAAGATAGGACCGGACCGCGTTCAAAAGAACGGTGTTCTCCGCATCAACGAGGGCCGCCCGTGTCGCCAGAACCGTTTCCTTCTGGATCTCGACACCCAAGGCCGAGCGTCCGAAATCGAAAAGCAGCATGTCTGCCTGAATGGCCAACGTCGCGTCGGTTCCGCTTGTCACGGCACCGATATTGTTCCGACCTTGAGCATATTGATATTGCGCCGAATAGCTGATCGCGGGGCGCAAAAGTGCGACGGCCTGAGCAACATCTTCGTCCGCCGCCCGCAAAACCGCCCGCTGCTGGTCCAGGATGCCGCTGTTGCGATACGCCGCCGCCAAAGTGTCGCTCAGCGTCTCGGCAAAGGCCGCCGTTGAGGCGAAAACAGCCGTTGCCGTCGCAAGTGCTCTGAAAAGTCCGATCTGCTTCCGTCTCATCTCAAACGCCTCGAATAAATGTGTCGTCAAAACAAAAAGGCGCGGCCTTTTTCGAACCCCGGCAGCACCGGCGCGCCGGCATTGAAAGCAAAGCGCCACGAAATCGCGTTGTCGATCTTGTAGCCAATCCGCGCGACGCCCAGCGTGCCTTCATTGAAGATCGCTGCGATCCGGCCACCTTCCTTCAACTGATCGATCAGGGTCTCCGGCATGTGCTCTACCGCGCCCTGCAGCAAGATCACGTCATAGGGCCCGTGCTTTGCGGATCCCTCTGCCAAGGCCCCTTCGATCACCGCGACGTTGTCGACCCCGGCTTCTGCCAACGCAGATTCCGCCTCTTTGGCCATCTCTGCGTCTTCTTCCAGTGCCACGACGGCTTCGGCCATGCGTGCCGCAATCGCAGCCGAGTATCCGTAGGCCGGGCCAATATCCAGAACCAGCTCATCGGGCTGCATGTCGACGGCATCCAGAAGCTTGGCCAGAGTGCGCGGATCCAAGATGACGCGTCCTTGACCGACATCAATATGCTCACCCACATAGGCCGCGTCGCGGCGGGCCTGAGGCACGAAGATTTCGCGCGGAACCGACAGCATCGCATCAATGATCGGGAACTTCGTCACATCCGACGGACGCACCTGCGTATCAACCATAGTCGTCCGGCGCTGCGCGTGGTCTGCCATTGCTAAACTCTTTCGTTCAGATTGTGTCTTTTAGCTTGAACCACAGATGCCGCGGACGGGCAAGATCTGATGCCCCAGTCAAAGCTTGCGTGTCCCCTCCGGCTCGGCTAAACCGCGCGTGCTTCGGCGAGTTGGCGGAGTGGTTACGCAGCGGATTGCAAATCCGTGTACACCGGTTCGATTCCGGTACTCGCCTCCACCCTCCCTGAGACCTCCAGTCAGTCGTGACGCCCTCAATTGTGATGGGCACCCCTTCTCAGATCAGGAGAGGGATGCCCGGTTGGTCTTGTCATGCGAGCCTCGCGTCAGAGGTACAGGAACCAGCGTCGTTGCTGGGGGTCGGCGGCTTTCGGAGGGTAGCCCAGTTCCGTGAGGGCCAAGGCGTCGAGGCTTCGGGTGATATCCTGGTGGGTTTGCCGTTCCCTCCGGCGTTCAAGAGCGTTTTGTGCGAAGTCGGTGATGATGTTTCTCATGGAATGTCCTTTCAGGGTCTGGGTGCGCCGCCGCCTGCGCGAGGGGCAACGCGACGGCCGTTTTGGTGAGGTGGCGTCACTTCGTGATGACGATTTCGAGGTAGTCGCTCGGGATCTTCAAAGACCCGTCCGTCGCGGTGTTCATCTCTTCGACTAGCGCGAGGATGTCGTGCTCCAGCCGTGCGCGACCTTCGACGTCAAGCGCAAGGAATGCCTTGTGCACCGGCCCGTAGAGCGTCCGGAAAACGTCGACGAAATGCGCTGCGTCGCGGTAGCGAAAGTTGAACTGGCGCAGCGTGCAGGCGACACGCGTCGCTTCGGCGAACGTGCTCTCCAGCCACGCGGCATCGCCCCAAAGCGCGGGCGACTTCACGCCAGCCGGCGGGGCCACGTGACCGCCAAGGGTCTTGAACAGCCGCCCGATGAACCCGGACGGCGTCCAGTTCGCCAAGCCGATTGATCCGCCCGGTTTGCAGACCCGCATCAGTTCGGTCGCCGCTTGGGTTTGGTTCGGCGCAAACATCACGCCGAAGGTCGATACGACGCCATCAAAGGTGTCATCGGTAAATGGCAGGGCTTCCGCATCTGCTGTTTCAAAGGCGATCTTCAGGTTCTCCGCCTCTGCGCGTTTGCGCCCCTTCTCTAGAAGCTGAGGCACGTAGTCCGTCGAAACAACTTCGTGCCAGCGGCGGGCCATCGCCAGTGTTGCATTGCCATTTCCGGCTGCAACATCGACGACGCGCGCGCCAGGGGCCAGATCCATGGCTTCCGCGAGGCTCTCGCCCACGATCTGAAGCGTGGTGCCGACGACCGCGTAATCGCCCGACGCCCATGCGCCGTTCTGCTTGGATTTGATCAGATCGAAATCTGGCTGAATATCCGTTTGAATTGTCATGTTCCGTGTCTCCTCGGTTCTGTGTGATCAGGCATGGATGCCGATGGGCCTTTCTTCGCAGGCGCCACGCGACGGTGCTTGAGCGCAGCGAGTGGAAATTGAGGGGAGTTGGAGGAGAGTTGGGGCAGCGACCCCGAAAGTGGCCCGGAATTGTCAAATGACGGCTCAAAGTGCATCGTGTCCGCAGGAGGATATGGTGGCCGGACAACTGGAATTTGGGGACTTTTCGATTGATACAGACGCGTTCGAACTTCGGCGCGGCGGCGTTCCTGTTCCGGTCGAGCCCTTGGTCCTTGATCTGATCATCGAGTTGGCCCGCCGACCCGGACTGCTGCGCACCCGTGATGACCTGATCGAAACGGTCTGGAAGGGACGCATCGTTTCGGACACGACGATCTCGACCGCGATAAAGTCCGCACGGAAGGCTCTCTTGGACACCGACCCCGAGAAGCGTCTCATCCGGACCGTTCGGGGTCGCGGCTTTCAGTTCATCGCAGACGTGGCACCACAGGCACTGGCCGCTGAACGCCAGTCCAACTCGGTCGAGTTGCCGCTGCTGGCGATCCACGTGGTGGCCTTGGACGACTTGGTTTCCGTCACGGCGGTGCGCACCTTGGAAGGACGGCTGCGCACCATCCTGAACAGGATCCCTTTCCTGAACATCCTCGCGCCCATCGGCCAGACCGCGCGCCCCGCGCCCGGCACTGAAGGCGCGGCAGGAACGCATCGGATCGAGATCGCACTCTCATCGATCGATGACATGACCCATGCCGACGTCACTTTGTCGGACCTGAAGCTTGGGCATCAAAAATGGGCGCGCCACTTCGTCAAGGCGCAGAGCGCTGGCGTGGAAACGCTTTTGGTCGACATCGCCTCCAAGGCCGAACCGCAGATTTTGAAAGAAGCCGCGGCGTATCTTGG
>CAZMKY010000049.1:0-1888 GCA_964566835.1 uncultured Rhodobacterales bacterium | reverse complement strand
TAGCCGAAATAAGGAATGACAGCCGTGATGCGCGACGCCGACGACCGGCGGAGCGCATCCGACATGATCAGAAGTTCCATCAGGTTGTCGTTCGCCGGATTCGACGTCGACTGGATGATGAACATGTCCTCGCCCCGGACGTTCTCGAAGACTTCGACAAAGATCTCGGCATCGTTGAAGCGTTCTACGCGTGCATCAACCAGTCCGACATTTACACCCCGGTGCATCGACATGCGCCGCGCGACCGTTTTGGCCAGCGTTGGGTTAGAATTGCCGGAAATAAGTTTGGGTTCCTGAAGCGTGGGCAAGTGGCAGCCTCCCTTGCGTCGTATCCGCGTCCCGTAACGGATTCGTGACGTTGACTTCGACTACCACGCACGTAGCCTCTCGCAAACCAAAGAGGGGGCCCAGATGGCGCATATTGACTATTTTCTCGCGGTGACGTCGCCCAATGTCTACATGGCAGGCTTGGAGCTTGAAGAGATCGCCGCGAAGCACGGCGCCTCCATCACGTACAAGCCCTTGGACGTGATGGCGCTCTTCCCGCGGACGGGGGGTGTTCCGCCTAAGGATCGCCATGTCAGCCGACAGGAATATCGCCTGCAAGAGATGCGCCGGAAAGCGGCGTTGACTGATCTGCCGATCAACTTGAAGCCTGCGTTCTGGCCCGCAAATCCGGCGCCGTCATCTTATGCGATCATCGCGGCCCAGAAGGTCGGCGGCGGCGATGTCGGAAAGCTGGTGCATGGGATCACCCGCGCCACATGGGCCGAAGAACGTAACATCGCCGAAGACGATGTCATCCGCGCTTGCCTGACAGAGGCCGGCTTTGACGCGTCGATCGCGGATGGCATGATGTTGGCCGAGGCCGAGGAATATGCAGCCAATCTGGAAGAGGCCGTAAATCGCGGGGTCTTTGGCGTGCCGTTCTATGTCACCGACGGCGACGAGCGGTTTTGGGGGCAGGACCGTCTAAGTCACTTGGATCAGCATCTGGCAGGCACGTTGTGATGCCGGGTGGCTGAGGGCCGGTATGTCAGGCGGTGCGGCCTTATGATGCCCGGAAGCAGCCTGTCTAAGCCCGCGCCGAGATAAGGTCCGCGGCTTTTTCTGCGATCATGATCACGGGCGCATTGGGATGGCCCGTGTTCATTTGCGGCATCACGGAGGCATCGGCAATGCTCAGCCCATCCAGACCGTGCACCTTCAAGTCGGGGGCAACGACGCAGTCATCGCTTGATCCCATTCTGCAGCTGCCAACCGGGTGGAACGACGTTGAAGAGATCTCGCGGATGTCGGCCACCAGATCTTCGTCGCTTTGGGCACCCGAGCCGGGCGAAATCTCCACCGGGTTGAGTTCTGCGAACGCCTCTTGAGCGACAATCTTCCGGGCTTCTCTGATGATGGTGCGCATCAAATCGAGATCTGCGGGGTCACTCAGATATCCGGGGTCGATGACGGGGCGGTCCAAGGGATTGCTTGAGGCAATCGTGACTCGGCCCCGGCTCCAGGGTCGGGTCGGAAACCCCGAGATCGTGAAACCATGGCGATCGGGCGGCCGATATTCCGGTGCCCCGAGACTTATGAAGAAGGGGATCATCAGAAGTTCGATGTCGGGGATCTCGACATGGGACGCGGACCTCAGAAAGGCGCCGGATTCAAAGTGGTTGGTCGAAAGTGGTCCGCGGGCTTCCTCGGCATATAGCCGCTCCACCTCTGCCGTTTGTGCGGCGTCACGGCCAAAGAAGGTCAATGGCTGGTCGATCTCCCAGCGAGCGCGATAGTGAAAGTGGTCCTGAAGATTTTCGCCCACGCCGCGTAGGTCGTGTTTCACTGGAACACCTACGTCGTTCAAAAGTTTCGCAGGGCCTATGCCCGACACCTGTAA